>NZ_SDKL01000030.1:0-1176 GCF_004123125.1 Geobacillus sp. PK12 | reverse complement strand
GCGGTGAAAAACGCGATCGTCCGCTGGACGGATCGGTATTTTCCGGAGTTTTGGACGGTGTTTCGCGACCTGGGGAAAACGGCGCTTTCGGTGCTGGAGTGGACGCCGCTTCCGGCCGATATGGCCGGCCGATCCGCCGAGGAGCTCATCGAGGTGTACCGGCAAAGCGAAGGGCTGAAATGCCCGCAGAAGGCCAAAATTCAGGCGTTGATCAACGCCGCGAAGGACTCGATTGGGGTGACGGAAGGGACGACGATGGCCCGGTTTGAGATCGCCGCGCTCGTCCGCCGATACCGCCAATTGGAGGCTGAGATCGCCGCGTTGGACGCCGAGTTGAAGGCATTGGTTCAAACGACGATGGAGTACCAATGGCTGAAAACGGTCGACGGGTTGGGAGACGCCACGATTATCGATCTTCTGGCGGAGATCGGCAGCTTCGCCCACTATCGGGACCCGCGTCAATTGGTGAAGTTGGCGGGCCTGACGCTCAAGGAGAACTCCT
Source organism: Geobacillus sp. PK12 (assembly GCF_004123125.1). Classification (NCBI taxonomy): domain Bacteria; kingdom Bacillati; phylum Bacillota; class Bacilli; order Caryophanales; family Anoxybacillaceae; genus Geobacillus; species Geobacillus sp. PK12. The sequence goes on along the minus strand of NZ_SDKL01000030.1, from coordinate 674 downwards.
CCGGCCAGCGCAAAGGGCAAAAGCACATCTCCAAACGGGGACGGAAACGGCTGCGATCGGTGCTGTTTCGGGCGATGATTCCGCTGATTCGGCACAACGAGGCGTTTCGCGAGCTGCATGAGTATTATACGACCCGCCCCGTCAATCCGCTGACCGGAAAGCAGTCCATCGTCGCATTATGCCGGAAGCTGTTGAATGTGCTGTTTGCGATTTGTACGAAGAAACAAGCCTTTGACGCGGAGCGAATGAAACAGGACGTCTTGTCCCAGGTGCAACGGGCGGCCTAAGGCCTCCCCCTGCGAACGGAAGAATCGTTGGACAACAGGATGACACCGGAGAAGCTGGCGTGATTTTATCCATTCGACCTTGAGTCCCCAAAGGAGCTTGGCCGGCCTCCGCCTGATGACGAGACCGAACGAGGGAATGTTGGCGCGAAGACGCCCGGAGACATGGGAGGGTTCGTCCTCATCAGCGACGCGGAGATCCAAAGGGTGCATCGAATACGCTTCCCCCCATGGCAGGAAAATATAACCAGCCGTGGCCGCGAAGCGCACCCTAGGTCTGTAAGATATCCACAAAACTGAAAAAGGATGTAAGAGATTTTGTCGAAAAATATTTTTTGGACACCCCTGAGGGGCCGAAAAGCCTTGATAAATCAACATTTCTAGAGGGAG
>NZ_SDKL01000003.1:32640-105406 GCF_004123125.1 Geobacillus sp. PK12 | reverse complement strand
CCCACTTCAAATTTTCGCTAGAAAATTAAGTGGGGGTAGTTCACCGAGAAGGAGTTAAGCGGCGGTGTCAATTTTCTTGTCTTCTCTCTTATGCAAGGAATCACGTTTGCTGCAGGAGTCTATGTCGTACTAGCAGGCGCACTGGTCACAGGTGCGCCGCCCATGGGGTACATCCTAACCCGATGGGACGGGGTGATGACACCCCCCTAAACTTGGGCGTTGTCCGAACCAGAAATGGATGAGGACGCAAACGATCCAAGAATCCCATGCCTTTAAGCGTGTGGAGTGTCAATCTACTTTCTTCAGCAAATACATCTCCTCCTCCACTTTCGCGATGCGGCCAAGTTGATAATCAAGCCGCTGATGAATGAGGGAGATGTCTTCTTTTGTCGCCATTTGCTCGCGAAGGCGGGAAAGATCGTCTTTTGTGGCCATCTGCTCGCGAATGCCGGCCATTTCTCCGCGGAGGCTGGCGATTTCATGGCGCATGCCGTCTTGAATGCTGTGCTGCTCGAGTTGATTGTCGCGGATCGCTTTGATCATGTCCGTGTTTTCTTTCATCTGCTCTTTCAGCCAGCGCAACTCTTCTTCCTGCTTGTCCATCCGTTGTTCCAGTTTGTCCATTCGTTGTTCAAGTTGGCCCAATTTTTGCTTCACCGTTTGCATGTCTTGCTTCAGGACGGACATGTCATCGACAAGCCCTTGAACAAGTGTGGTTAACTGCCGCAACAGCCCTTCCATGAAGAAACCTCCCTATCGAGAGGGGATTTTGCTTGGGGCGTTTCAATCATGAAACGTGAGGAGTCCGAGATGTGGAAATAGAGGGGAAACGCCTGCAAGCTCATTATATCATGGCTTGGCTAGGCCATCATTCCTAAATTGAGGGAAAGAAAAGGGATAAAGAGGGGGTGTGTTGAATACGTCATTAGCAGAAGTTTTGGCAGTTTGAAGAAAATAGATGGATGGGAGAGGGAGCATGAACGGATGGACGAAGGGGAAAAACGCGGCGCTTCTGTGTATGGCGTCGATCTTTTTATTTTCCTGCGGCAACGCAGCTGATCGCGGCGCCGAGGAAGTGCTGGCGGCGCCAAATGAACCGGCGGGGCAAACCATCGAGCATCCGCCGCTGCCGAGTCCGATCGATAAGATGGTGATAGCGTCAGCCTCTGCCAAACAAGCGGCGCCGAACTCGAACGAAGTGCGCATCACCATCAGCGCGGCGGGCGATGTGACGCTCGGGCGCGATGAAAATTATGGCTATGCGTATTCGTTTGATGAAGAAGCAAAGAAGCACGGCTTGCGCTATTTTACGAAATACATTGAGCCGATCTTCAAAAAGGACGATTTTACGACCGTCAATTTGGAAACGACGCTGACGACCTCGACGCGCAAGGCAAGCAAGACATTTCGTTTCCGCGGCCACCCGAGTTATGCGAAAATCTTAACTTATGGCGGCATTGAGGCGGTGAATCTGGCCAATAATCATACATACGATTACTTGCAAAAAGGATATAACGATACGATCGCCAGTCTAAAAAAAGAAAAGATCGGTTATTTCGGCCGTACGCTTCGGCTCATGAAAACGGTCAAAGGCATTCAAGTCGGGGCGCTCGGCTATGAAGGTTGGAGCAATACCCGCACGTTGCGCAAGCAAATCGCCAACGATATTCGCACGCTTCGGAAACAAGGAGCCGACATCATTCTAGTCCATTTCCACTGGGGAGTGGAACGAAGCTATGTGCCAAACAGCACGCAAAAGGCGCTCGGCCGCTTTGCGATTGACAGCGGCGCCGATTTGGTCGTCGGCCATCACCCGCACGTCGTGCAAGGGATCGAGGAGTACAAAGGCAAATTTATTGTCTACAGTTTAGGGAATTTTATGTTTGGCGGAAACAAAAACCCGAGCGACAAAGATACGTTTGTTTTCCAGCAGGTGTTTTCTTTTCAAAACGGCAAGCGGACGGCCAAAAAAGAAATCCGCGTCATCCCGTTTCGCATTTCATCGGTGACGACAAGGAACAACTACCAGCCGATGCCGTTAGCGGGAGGGGAAGCAGCCCGAGTGAAACGGAAAATTGTCTCGCTGTCGGCGAAAATCAAAAAGCCGACTTGGACCGCGTACGAAGTGAAGTAAAAAAGGATGGCCCTTGTTTCGGCCATCCTTTCGCTTTTTGCAAGGTTAAGAGCGATCATTGATTAAGTTGGCGACGAGCACGTACCGCTGCGGAGCAGGGCCGACGTAGCGGAACGGATAGCACGTGGAAACGGTGAGTGTCGCTTTCGGCTTTGGAACGATGACCGTCCGGTCGTCGGCGTCGACGATGCGCACTTTGCGCACTTTATAGGTGAATGTGCCGGCGGACGTACGGACGATCAAGAGATCGCCTTGGCCGACTTCGCCAAGACGGCGGAAGACCGTGTCGCGATGGCCAGAAAGCACGCAGTTGTCCGCCTCTCCTGGCAGGACACTGCCGGCGTAATGGCCGACCCCTTTTTCCAACTCGTCTTCATCTGTACCGTGGTAAATCGCTAGGCTCATGTTGAGCTTCGGGATGATGAGTTCGCCGATTTGTTCGCCGATTTTGGGCTGTTTTGGGTAGAGTGAACTTTGGATTTGCATCGGCGCATCGCCTGTTTGTCTCTCTATTTCAACAGACAGCGGTTTGACCGCCTCGAGGCCGTTTTTCCACTTCAAGCCGCTAACGGCGGCTACGGCGATTCCAGCTGCGATCAAGCATGCTCCAAAAAAGCGCACGAGCCGTTTCCGGTTCATTTATTTCGTCTCAACTCCTTGGCGGAAGCGGACAAGGAATGCGCCGGCACCGATGAAGGTCAAACCAAAAAGCATATAAGCGGCATACGGGGATGCCGTCTTCGGCAGTTTCGCTCCGGCTTCGGTCCGCTTCAGCGGTTTCGGCGGCGCCGGTTTCACCACTTTTTCGATTTTCGCTGCCTGGCCGCTCTGTTGCAAGTCTTCGCCGATTTCATCGAATATGTCGGAGGCAAACATCTCTTCGGTCACGACAAAATCAGCCAGCAGCTCGCCTTCGGTGCTGTAAATTTCAACAAGCAAATCGTAGCCGTTCGCTGATTCCATTGTCAGCAGCGTCGACAGGCTGAGCAGCTTTTTCTCGCCACCGTTTGACAAATAAAACTTCGCTTCCAGCTGAAATGTGGAAAGCAGGTCGGTCCATACATTGGCGATCTCAGCGATTTGCGTTGGCGATAACTCCGTAACGCTTGTAAAATCGTACGCACCGATCGCCTCAAGCCGTTGACCGATTTCTTCCATTTTCTCGGCGAATTGTGGATCTTCCATATTAAGCGATTCAAAATGGTGATAGAGCTTTTCCAACTCTGCGTCCGTCAAACCAAGCTCGTCTAAATCCGGAAGCAAGTAGTCGATGACGGCCTCCGACAGTTCCTCGACCGTCGCATAATTGTCAAGCGAATCGCCGTTTTTAGACAGCAGTTTTTCCAATTGCGTTTTCGTCATGCCAATTTCTTGTAAAAATTTGTTTAATGTTTCTTCGGTCAACGGCGTCAAATTTCGATAATAATCGACGATATCTTTCTGCTCGCCGATCGAGTGGTAATCGGCCAACGATTCGCCATGCCGATCAAGAAGGGCGATGAGCTCTTCCTTTGTCATTCCGCGTTCGTTTAGAAAGGCGGCCAACGTTTCATCCGTGATCGGAACGGAGTAATCTTTAAACAGTTCGATATATTCTTCCAGATCATTGTAAAATAAAAACACATCAGTAATGGCCTGTGACTCTTCCATTTCTCCATTGTCGATGAGCATTTGTCGAAGCTGTTGTTCGGTCAATCCGTGTTTGGCGAGCAACTGAGCTAAATTTTCTTCCGTGAGCGGCTCGCCGAACTCACGGCGCAATTCGTCCACGCTGTCAAACTCATCGAGCGAATAGCCTTCATAGTCCAAATAATTTTCCAGCTCTTCGACTGTGATCCCTGCTTCATTTAAATACTGCTCTAAAGCTGGATCGTTGCGTTCAATGGCGAACGCTGAAGCTGGCCATATAGTGGTGATGGATGCGGCCAAAGCAAAAGGAACGATGTTTTTCATGTCGTGACCTCCGTTTGTTTGTATATACGAATTCAGTATATAGGGATATGAAAAGGTTGAAAATAGTGAAATATATGGAATTTTTTATATAGAAAGAACTTCCCGTTGGCATCGAATGTTTTCCATGTATGACTTTTTCAGAGGAAACGTATGCTAACCGTTGAACGGGAGCTGTCGAGCAAAAGGAGGTGGAGGTACAATGGACCGCTTATTCCGTCTGTTCCGCGTTCAGCGCGGCCGCGGGTTGTGGAATCCATGGTTGGGGGTTGTTAGACGGCGAAGAAACCATAACGCCATTTGGACGCTCGTCAGCGTAAGCTTAGGAGCGGTGGCAGCCGCGATGTTGGGGGCGAGACAAGGGAGACGCATGGCGCCGATGACGCAAGGACCGATGCGAAACGTGATTCGCGGCCTCAACCGCTGGATGAGCCGGCGGATGGGAACGATGCAGCCTGCTGCGGCGGAGTTTGCCGAAGAAATGGCTTCTTGGCAGATCAACGATCAGAAAAATCCAAAATAATAAAATACAGCGACTCGCTGTATATTGGCCTAGTATTGGATCTATATAAGATGATCTTAACAAGGTGCCCCGATTATATGGAGGGGCGCCTTCTTTGTTTTAGAACCATGGTTTTCAAAGTTGAAAAAGATGAAGGGTTGTAGCATAATATTTTTGTTAACTAAATATTCAGAAATATAAAATAAAACTAAGTTGTCTTTGTTGTTTGGTGAAAAAAAGAGGTGTTGATGTAAAGAAAAGGGGAGAGAATGGATGACGCAGATTGAAATGGAGCGGATAGGAGATGAAATGTACCGCGTTCCGATCCCAGTCCCATTTCCGATGAAGCATGTTTATTGTTATGTATGCCGAGAAACGGATGGATGGAGCATTGTCGACGTCGGCTTTCGCTATCCTGAGGCGATTCGCGCCTGGGAAGCAGTGTTTCGGCAACTTGGAATCAAGCCGCGGCACGTTCGCGCCATTTACATCACGCATTTTCACCCGGACCATTTCGGCCTGGCTGGGTGGATGCAGCAACAAACGGAAGCGCCTGTATGGATCAGTGAGCCTGATTATGCGATGGCGGAACGAGTGTGGGGGGAAGAGAGTCGCCAGGCGAGCGAAGTGGCTGCGCTGTTTCGCCGCCACGGCGTCCCGAAAGACCTTGTGGCGGACATCGAAGAGAGTATGGAGAAGTTGTCGCTCCGCGTCAGTCCGTTTCCTGTACTAACAGTGTTGGCTGACGATGAAATTGTGCTCGGCCAACGGCGATGGACCGTCATTCCGGTTCCGGGGCACAGCGATGGGTTGATCAGTTTTTATCAGCCAGAGTCGCGCCAGCTGCTTGTCTCTGATCACGTGCTCGACCGCATTACCCCAAACATCGGGGTATGGCCGGGCGCCCATCCGAATCCGCTCGAGCAATATTTTGTTTCGCTGCGCAATGTGGAGGCTCTCCATGTGGAGGTGGCTTTGCCTGCTCATGGCGCTGTCATCCGTCAATTTCGCGAGCGGATCCGTGATATTTTCCGCCATCACGAGCACCGGTTGAAAAAAATGAAAGCGTTGACGGAAAAGGGGCGCACCGCTTATGACATCGCTGATCTTGTGTTCGGCCATAAGCCGCTGACGGCGCACCAATGGCGGTTTGCGGTGGCGGAAACGTTGGCGCATTTGGAGTATTTAGTGTCCATTGGCCAAGTACAAAAAGATGAGCGGAACGGCGTGTTCGTATATGAATCATGATCGTCGTCTGCCATACGGAAAACAGCTGGAATTTTTGTATGTTGAGACAATTCGGTTTTGTGCTTCTCTTTGCACGGCTACGGTGTATAATAGAAAAATGTAGGCATAGGAAATGCGAACGCGTCCTTGAAGGCGAGATGGGGAGATGAAACCGATGTGGCAATCGATCAACCGCCGGCTTGAGAAGGTGTTGCCGCTGCTGACGCCGGCGAGCGTAGTGATCGGTGTATGGCTGTCTAACGAGTTGCACGATTATGCCGCACTTGTGCCGTGGTTGTTTGCGTTTATGACGTTTAGCGGCAGTTTGCGGCTGCGGTTGGCTGATTTGAAAGAGGCGCTTATTCACCCCGGTCCGATCGCGGCGGCGTTATGTTTGCTTCACCTCGTGATCCCGCTTTGGGCGTTTGGGCTTGGGCATTTGTTTTTCGGCCACGATCGGCTGACGGTGATCGGCTTTGTGCTGGCGGCGGCCATTCCGACTGGGGTGACGAGCTTCATCTGGGTGTCGATCGGACGGGGAAACTTGGCGTTGGCGCTGTCCGTCATTTTGATTGATACGTTTTTGTCGCCGGCCGTTGTGCCGCTGACGTTGCTGCTGTTTGCGGGAAGCGCGGTCGAGATCGACGTTTGGCAAATGGTGCTCGGGTTGTTTTTTATGATTATTTTGCCATCGCTTGGCGGGATGTTGGTCAGCGAGCGGTTGTCCGGCCGCGCGAATGAACGGCTGGCGGGGGGATTGGCGCCATTTTCCAAACTGGCGCTTGTGCTTGTTGTCATGATCAATAGCGCGGTTGTCGCTCCGTATTTTGGTCATGCTGACGCTCGCTTGGTTTTCATGGCGTTTCTCGTCTTCGTGATTGCGGGCTCCGGCTATTTCCTTTCTTGGATGGCGGCCCGCTGGTTGAAATTTGCCCCGCCGGACATCATTGCGCTGACGTTTACCGGCGGCATGCGCAACATCAGCGCCGGCGCGGTGCTGGCGATGACTTACTTTCCGCCGCCGGTGAGCGTGCCGGTTGTGCTTGGCATGCTGTTTCAGCAAGTGCTCGCGTCGATGTACCATCGCCTGCTGGACAAAACGTATCATTTGTCGTCGGGCCGTCAGGCGTCGTTTGTCGAAAGCGCCCGGTAGGCGGTCAGCGGCGTCGGGCGAGGGAGTGAAGGGCCAAAAAGATTGCTCATCCGGGATCGGACGGGCATCGGCAGCAAGCCAAAAAAAAGGCGTTGCCGGCGGCAGCAGTTCGCGGATGGGCGATGGATCTGCTGCGGTGGAGGGACGGGGCTGAGCCGGCCTAGCGGCTTGGCGCATGTTCCCGTTCCGGTGAACGGATGAGGTGGCGGCGAAGAGGAAGGTTGAGTTCGACAATTCCTTCCACGACGAGCCGGGCGATTTCCTTCGCCCCTCGCTGGTGAAAGTGGGTGTTGTCGCTGATGCCGTTCGGGTAATTGGGATGTTCGCCCGGTGCGAGCCATAAAAACCACCGTTTCGTCCGCTCCGGACCGAGCTGTTCAAACCGCTGTTTGCTTTTCGCCGTCAAATCGATAACCGGCACGTGCTCTTGTTTCGCCAGCGCTTTCATGGCGGCAGGATAAGGCCCGTGGGAATCGAGCGCTCGTCCGTCGGCGGAAAAGCGCCGCCGCTCGACCGGGGTGATGAGGACAGGAGTCGCCCCTTTGGCGCGGGCGCCGTCAATACACTGTTTCAAATATGCCTGATAGGTGGTGAACGGCTCGGTGTGGCGCGCCGGGTCGTTCACCTTTTCATCGTTATGGCCAAATTGGATGAACAAGTAATCCCCTTTTTTCATCTCATGCAACAGGCGAGCCAACCGCCCCTCCTCGACAAAACTTTTCGCGCTGCGGCCGGAAGCGGCCATATTTTTCACCATGACGTTGTCATCAAACCAATCATCGAGCATTTCACCCCATCCGGCCCGGGGAGCGCGGGAGCGGGGGGCGGCGGCGACGGTCGAATCACCTGCCAAGTAGATCGTTATGACGGCCCGTCCGCCCGTTTTGGATGCTTTTCCATCCGTGTCCGGTTGGGCGATGAGGGCAACGCTGGCGGCGATGACAGCCAAGCAAAGGAATGCGGCTTTTTTTCTTCTCAATCGGATTCCTCCTATCCGGCAGCTGCTCGTCTTTTCGGTTTGTTCCCCGTTATCGTTGCTCGCTGCCATTGCCTTTATGCGCCATTCGTGCTAGTCCACCGTTTGGAATCGGCGGTAAAATTCCCATATTATTGAAAGAAAAAGACCGTAACCGGCAACTGAATACCAATGGCTCCATTCGGCCGTGTGGGTGAACAAACCGTACGTCTCGGCTTTGGCCTCCAATGCGGCCGCCAATGCCGACAATGCAGCGATGAGCCCCATGCGCCCAAGGCGGCTAAGCCGCTCCATGAGGGCAAGAAAGAAGACGGTGCCGAGCGGAAGAACGACGGCCGTAAAGAAAATATCGATCGAAAAGACAGAAGGAAAGGGCCGTTTCGGGAACGCATACAGCCCTTTTCCCACGAAATACAAATCCAAATACGTCCCCGTCCAAGACGCAAGCAGCGCTGAAGCCACGTAGGCGCGGCGGCTAGCGCGCATGAAAGAAGGCGTGTTTGGCGATGATCGCCAGCTCCATTTTTTCGAGCGTTTCACAATAGGCATCCACAATCTCTCCATTCGTCGGTCGTTCCGGTTTGACAAGGTAGCCGACAACGTGCGGGTCGGTAAACCAATCGCCGGGTTCAACCGCTTCATGGACGACGTTTTTCCACGCGTGACGAAGCTGCGGGCTGTATAGGCGCGGGGCGCCGGGAACGATTCGGCAATCGCGGATGCGGCGGCGGTACGGCTCCCGTGGAAACGATTCGCATACGTCGTTAAACAGCTGCGGCCAATAGTCTTTGCGCGAGCCGGTGTGCGGATGGCGCACCGCCCAGCGCACAGCGTTTTCCAATGTTTCTTCATCGTCAAACAAAATCGAGTACAGCCGTTTGCCGAGCAAAATGCGTTCATGGAGCGACTCAAACTCGTGGAGTGTTTGGCCGATCAAGGCGGTGCCGCCCCGGCCGTCGTCATGCGGAAACAAAATATGGTTGAAGCAGAGTAGTTCCTGCAGTTTAAACTCCAGCGTCTGAAAAACCGTTTGCCGAAAAGCAGGATGTTGAATGACGCGGGATTCCAAATAGCTTTGTTCGTTCACGACTAAGGCGATGGCGAGCGTGTACGGGTCGCCGTGGCGCCAAAAATGGTGCCATATCGTTTCCATAAACGTTGAGACGCCAAGCCATGGCAATAAATAAAATAACGGCTCTCCCCGCTTTTTGCTTTCCTCATACAACAAAAACTGTGGATAAATGTCTTGAAAAATGAGCCAATTGCCGCGCTCCAAAAAGGCGAAAAACGACTGCCGGTCGTCTTCCGAGAGCAGCCTCATGAGCAATTCCCCTTTTAAGTCGGTCATATTCCAGCCGCCGTTGCGCGACACCATATGCCCTAAAAATGCCCAATGAATTTCGCGATGGCGCAAGTAAAAATCGAGATAGGCCGTTGTCCGGGTGACATTGTTTTCGTTTTGTTCCGCCGTCATCGCCTGGATGCGGCTGATGAGCTGCTGCTCTTTGGCCGTCAGATCGCGTTCTGATATCGTTGTTGCTTCTTTCTTTCTCTTTTTCTTCAGCTCCCGATAAAGATCGACGAGAGAAAGGGGAAGAGACGAGGTTTTTGATTTTCGGCAGCGCATGATGAATCCCCCTCTTGGCGCATCGCGGGTTTGCGAATCGAATAAATATGGAAAGAAGCAGATTTTCGAAAAAGGAAGGCGATGAATAGTGGACGATGAACGGCGCGTGCTCATCGATGCGCTCAAGCAATCGCAAGCGGCTGATGGATCGTGGCGGTTTCCGTTTGAAACCGGTATTTCCACCGATGCCTATATGATCATTTTATTGCGGACGCTCGGAATACATGATGAACCGTTGATTCAAGCGCTTGTCGAACGTATTGAAAGCCGCCAGGACCCGAATGGGGCGTGGAAGCTGTTTGCCGATGAAGGCGACGGCAACGTGACGGCGACAACCGAGGCGTATTACGCCCTGCTTTACTCCGGCTATCGGAAAAAAAACGACCCGCATATGCAAAAGGCGAAAGCGCGCATTTTGGAAATGGGCGGCCTAGAGCGTGTCCACTTGTTTACGAAAGTGATGCTCGCATTGACCGGACAGCATCCGTGGCCAAGACGGTTTCCGCTGCCGCTTGAATTTTTCCTTCTTCCCCCGTCGTTTCCGCTCAATATGTATGACCTTTCCGTGTACGGAAGAGCGAACATGATTCCGCTTCTCGTCGCCGCGGAGCGACGGTACAGCCGGAGGACGGCAAAAAGCCCAGACTTGTCCGATTTGGTTGTTTCCCGCAACGACTGGCGGCTGCCTGAAAGCCGATCGCTATGGTCGTACATCAAGCGATCTCTCATCGGACTTCCGGACCAGCTGCATCATGCCGCCGAACAGCGCGCCGTCCGTTATATGTTGGATCATATCGAGCCAGACGGAACGTTGTACAGCTATTTCAGCTCGACGTTTTTGTTGATTTTTGCGCTGCTCGCGCTCGGCTATCCGAAAGATGATCCGTATATTCAGCGGGCTATCCGCGGTTTGCGCTCACTGCGGACCGAAATCGATGGGCATACGCATATGCAATATACGACCGCTTCCGTTTGGAACACGGCGTTGGCGAGCTACGCGCTGCAAGAAGCGGGCGTGCCCTTGACGGACCGGACGATTGAAAAAGCGAACCGCTATTTGTTGTCGCGCCAGCATATCCGCTATGGCGACTGGGCGGTGCACAACCCGTACGGTATACCGGGCGGCTGGGGATTTTCTGATGTGAATACGATGAACCCGGACGTTGACGATACGACCGCCGCGCTGCGCGCCATCCGCCGGGCGGCAGCGAAAGAGACGGCGTTTCGCCATGCATGGGATCGGGCGAACCAATGGCTGTTTTCGATGCAAAACGATGACGGCGGGTTTGCGGCGTTTGAAAAGAATGTCGGCAAACGGTTTTGGCGGTATTTGCCGATCGAAGGGGCGGAATTTTTGTTGATGGACCCATCAACAGCCGATTTGACCGGACGGACGCTTGAATATTTCGGAACGTTCGCTCGATTAACGAAAGACCACCCCGCCGTCGCCCGCGCCGTCGACTGGCTGCTTGACCATCAAGAAGCCGACGGTTCGTGGTATGGGCGCTGGGGGATTTGCTATGTATACGGCACATGGGCGGCGGTGACGGGGCTTTCGGCTGTCGGCGTTCCAATCGATCACCCGGCGATGCAAAAAGCTGTTCATTGGCTTTTAAGCATCCAAAATGCTGATGGCGGCTGGGGGGAATCATGCAAAAGCGACGGAGCCAAGAGGTATGTGCCGCTTGGCGCCAGCACGCCGGTCCATACCGCCTGGGCGCTTGATGCCCTCATCGCCGCCGCCGAGCGTCCGACCGCGGAAATGAAAGCCGGCGTTCGCGCCCTTATTCGCCTTCTCCGCCATCCGGACTGGACGGCTTCGTATCCCGCTGGGCAAGGAATGGCGGGCGCCTTTTACATCCATTACCATAGCTACCGCTACATTTTTCCGTTGTTGGCGCTCGCCCATTACGAGCAAAAGTTCGGGCCGTTTGTGGATTAGCCAACTATCCGTACGAGGGCGTGATGGAACGCTGCCATGACATAGTGCATCACCCTCTCGCTGTCGGCGAGAAACGAAATATGACGGCACAAAAGTGCATTTTTCTCTTTCCCTCATCAGAAAACCCGACAATTGCCGGGATTGAATAGCCTGATTATTTAGTATAGAATATTCAGGTAATTCGGAATAAAGGGGTTCAGTCGATTCGAGGGGAGGAGAAGGAGAGCGTGATGAAATGCTGTCGGATTATGTTTGTGTTGCTCGGATTATGGTTTGTGTTCGGCCTATCGGTCCCGGGAGGGCGGACGGAAGCGGCATCCCTACGCGCCAATGATGCACCGATTGTGCTTCTCCATGGGTTTACCGGATGGAGACGAGAGGAAATGTTTGGATTCAAGTATTGGGGCGGCGTGCGCGGCGATATCGAACAATGGCTGAACGACAACGGTTATCGAACGTATACGCTGGCGGTCGGACCGCTCTCGAGCAACTGGGACCGGGCGTGTGAAGCGTATGCTCAGCTTGTCGGCGGGACGGTCGATTATGGGGCAGCCCATGCGGCAAAGCACGGCCATGCGCGGTTTGGCCGCACTTATCCCGGCCTGTTGCCGGAATTGAAAAGGGGTGGCCGCATCCATATCATCGCCCACAGCCAAGGGGGGCAGACGGCCCGCATGCTTGTCTCGCTCCTAGAGAACGGAAGCCAAGAAGAGCGGGAGTACGCCAAGGCGCATAACGTGTCGTTGTCACCGTTGTTTGAAGGTGGACATCATTTTGTGTTGAGTGTGACGACCATCGCCACTCCTCATGACGGGACGACGCTTGTCAACATGGTTGATTTCACCGATCGCTTTTTTGACTTGCAAAAAGCGGTGTTGGAAGCGGCGGCTGTCGCCAGCAACGTGCCGTACACGAGTCAAGTATACGATTTTAAGCTCGACCAATGGGGACTGCGCCGCCAGCCGGGTGAATCGTTCGACCATTATTTTGAACGGCTCAAGCGCTCCCCTGTTTGGACGTCCACAGATACCGCCCGCTACGATTTATCCGTTTCCGGAGCTGAGAAGTTGAATCAATGGGTGCAAGCAAGTCCGAATACGTATTATTTGAGTTTCTCTACAGAACGGACGTATCGCGGAGCGCTCACAGGCAACCATTATCCCGAACTCGGAATGAATGCATTCAGCGCGGTCGTATGCGCTCCGTTTCTCGGTTCGTACCGCAATCCGACGCTCGGCATTGACGACCGATGGTTGGAGAACGATGGCATTGTCAATACGGTTTCCATGAACGGTCCAAAGCGTGGATCAAGCGATCGGATCGTGCCGTATGACGGGACGTTGAAAAAAGGGGTTTGGAATGATATGGGAACGTACAACGTCGACCATTTGGAAATCATCGGCGTTGACCCGAATCCGTCATTTGATATTCGCGCCTTTTATTTGCGGCTTGCCGAGCAGTTGGCGAGCTTGCAGCCTTAAAACGAGTATTTTGCGAAAAAGCCATCTCGATCGGATGGCTCTTTTTTTGTGGAGCAAGCACCTGAGTTGTATGACGGCCGCGGATGTCCGCTGGTATAATAAGGGTAAAGCAAGCGGATGGGGGAATGGACGTGAAGCCGCCCGAGCGGCAAAAGGAACGGTATACGTATCAAGATTATGTCAAGTGGGACGGACGGTGGGAGCTGATCAACGGCGTGCCCTACAACATGGCACCGACCCCTTCCTTGGTCCACCAGTCTATCGTCGGTGAATTGTATGTCGCTTTGCGGGCATTTTTTCGTGAAAAAGGATGCACGGTTGTCATGGCGCCATTTGATGTACGCCTTGATGAGCAGGCGGACTATGAACAGGCGAAGCATGTCGTGCAACCAGATATCTCCGTCATTTGCGATCAAAGCAAAATGGGCAGCCGAGGCTGCGATGGTCCGCCTGACTTGGTAGTGGAAGTGCTTTCGCCAAGTACAGCGTTGAAAGATCGAAACGAAAAGTATATGTTGTACGAACAGTTTGGCGTCAAGGAATATTGGATCGTCGATCCGCTGCATCGGACGGTGGAAGTGTACGGCCGCGGTGAAAAAGGGTATGAGAGGCGGAGCGTCTTTGGCGAAGGCGATGTGCTCGTCTCGTTTTTGTTCGCTGATTTGACGGTTTCGCTGGCTGGCATATTTCAAAATATAGAGGGTGAGGGATAACGATGCGGTTAACGGAAGAGGAAGTGCAAGCACTGCTTGAAAAAGCGGACGGCTGGAAGCTGGCCGATGAGCGGTGGATTGTGAAAAAATACCGTTTTCAAGACTACTTGCAAGGAATCGAGTTTGTCCGGCGAATCGCCGCGATTTCGGAAGACGCCAACCACCACCCATTCATTTCGATCGACTACAAGCTCATCACCGTGAAACTGTCTTCATGGCGGGCGAAAGGGCTGACGAAGCTCGATTTTGACTTGGCGAAGCAGTATGATGAGGTGTATAACCAGATGAAGCAGGGGGGAGGGGAATAATGGAAAAGCGAGTGGCACTCATCACGGGAGCCGCGCGGGGGATTGGCTATGAAGTGGCGAAAACGTTGGCGGAACATGGTGCAAACGTGGTGCTCGTTGATTTGCGCCAGGAAGAAGTCGAGCAAGCTGCTCGGTCGCTTCGGGAGTTGGGCTATGAAGCGGTCGGCGTGAAATGTGATGTGACGGTTGAACAAGAGGTGAAGCAAGCGATCAACGAGGCCGTCAGCCGTTGGGGGCGCCTGGATGTTGTCGTGAACAACGCTGGTTTGCAACATGTGGCGAACATCGAGGATTTCCCGACGGAAAAATTTGAACAGCTCATTCGCGTCATGCTTGTCGGCCCATTTTTGGCCATCAAGCATGCATTTCCCATTATGAAACAGCAGCGATATGGCCGCATCATCAACATGGCGTCGATCAACGGGCTCGTCGGGTTTGCCGGAAAAGCGGCGTACAACAGCGCGAAGCACGGGGTGATTGGCTTAACGAAAGTGGCAGCGTTAGAAGGGGCGCCATACGGCATTACGGTGAACGCCCTTTGCCCGGGCTATGTGGACACTGAACTCGTCCGCGGCCAGCTCGCGGATTTGGCGGCGACAAGAAACGTGCCGCTTGAGAAGGTGCTTGAGGAAGTGATTTACCCGCTTGTGCCGCAGCGGCGGCTGCTGTCGGTTGAAGAGGTGGCCCATTATGTCCTCTTTTTGGCGGGCGAACAAGCCAAAGGCGTCACCGGCCAGGCGGTCGTGATCGATGGCGGGTATACGGCGCAGTAAACTCCCCCTTCGCCTTGCTTGAAGCGGGAGTCTTTTTTCGGGATTGACGATCTAACGTTTTGCCGCATGTCCATGCTGAGTTCAACGCGGCCGTTTTCTCTCGCAACGATAAAACGCCCCCGGCATTTTTAGCGACGGGGGCGTTTCGCTTCGAACGCTCAGCTCAAGGCAAATTCGAAGCTGGCTAGGATTTTGACTTCTTTCCCGACAAGGAATCCGCCGGTTTCGAGTGCGACGTTCCATACCAACCCGTAGTCTTCGCGGTTGATCGTTCCTTCGACGTCAAAACCGACCGAGATGCCGCCGGTGAGCGGGTTTTTCACTTGGCCGTTGTATTCGACTTTGAACGTTTCCGTTCTCGTCACGCCGCGGATCGTCAGCTTCCCGGTCACTTCATATTCCGTGTCGGACAGCTTGCGCACGGATTCACTGACAAACGTAATGGTTGGATAGTTCTCGACATCGAAAAAGTCGGCCGAGCGGAGATGGTTGTCGCGGTCGGCGTTTTTCGTGTCGATCGAGGCGGCATCGATCGTCGCTTTGACTTTCAGCGACTCGAGTTCGTTGATGTCGCCTTCGACCTCAACGTCAAAGTTGGTGAATTCCCCTTTCGCTTTGGAGATCATCATATGTCTTACTTGGAAGGCGACAGAGCTGTGCGCTTTGTCGAGTTGAAAGGTCGTCATCGTTCTCCTCCTCTTGTTCACGTAATGATCACATCATTATCATAGCAAACATATATCTCGAATTCAAATATTTTTTATTAAAGTTTTTATTGGCGTGGAGAACAGACGCCCATCCATGATAAGATGAAGATGAAACGGTGGACGGAAAGGGAGAAAAAGATGAATGAACTTGGCATTTTAGCGAAAATTGAACAGCAAATGGAACGGTTTTCACCGGCGGAAAAAAAGGTAGCCGCCTACATTCTCGATCATGCCGAGCTCGTGCCAAATATGACGACGAAGGATTTGGCTCAGGCGGCTGACACAAGTGAAGCGAGCGTCGTTCGTTTTTGCAAGACAGTCGGCATCGGCAGTTTTCCTGGATTGAAACTGGCGCTTGTCCGCGAGTTAACAATGGCCGATATGAGCATTAACGATTTTTCAATTCTTGACAAACCAGTTTCCCCGTATGAATTGTTTACGAAAGTAACGTATGTCAATAAGGCCGCGATTGAAGCGGCAACCACGACGCTTGATAAGCGGGAGCTGGAGAAGGCGGCCGCGGCGATTGCCAACGCCGACAAGCTGTTGTTTTATGGAGTCGGCGGCTCCGCGGCCGCAGCGATGGATGCCAGTTATAAGTTTACGAAACTTGGCTATATGGCGGTGATGTCGCCTGATTTCCATATAATGCTTCCATTAGTTGCCCATCTGAGCGAAGGGGATGTGTTTGTAGCGGTATCGACGTCGGGAAGGACAAAGGACGTATTGGAGATCGCCCGATTCGCGAAAAAGCAGAAGGCCACTGTCATCGCCATCACGAAGCTGGATCCAACGTCCCCGCTGTATAAAGAAGCGGATATTAAATTGGCGCTGCCGGATGTTGAGCAAGACCACCGCATCGGCAGCATGGCATCAAGAATGGTGCAGCTCAATGTGATCGATGCGCTGTATTTAATTACGTTCCACCGTGTGGGAAGCCGGGTGATCGAACGGTTTCACGAAACAAGAGAAGAAGTAGTGCGGTTGCGAAGATAAAGCGGGCTTGAAACGAGCCCGCTTTGCTTTTTGGTGGGAATGTTTCAAATAAAAAAAGAATAGATTGATATTTTATTTCATAAATTTATAATATAAATATGAAATATAATTTCTAATTTCAGTAAAGAGGTGACAAGATTGTTCGAACGTCTAACTACGGAACAAGGCAATGAAAAAACGAAACATTTGGATGAAATGACGACGAGAGAAATTTTACAAGCGATGAATGAAGAAGATCAGACAGTGGCGGCCGCGGTGGCCAAACAACTGGATTCCATTGAGAAGCTCGTACATATTGTCATTGCCGCGTTTCAGAGAGGAGGAAAACTTATTTATGTTGGAGCAGGAACGAGCGGCCGGCTTGGTTTGCTTGATGCCGTTGAATGTCCACCGACGTTCGGTGTTGATCCAAAGATGGTGCAGGCGGTGATCGCCGGGGGACGGGAAGCGGTGGCCAATGCAGTTGAAGGAGCAGAAGACGATGAAGAAGCGGCCGTCCGCGATCTCGAGGCAGTGGGCTTGACGGCAAACGATGTAGTCGTCGGCATTGCGGCAAGCGGACGGACACCGTATGTGGTGAGTGCGCTTCGCTACGCTAAGAAAAGAGGAGCAGCAACAGGAAGCATCGCCTGCAATCATGGAGCGGAAATTAGCCAATACGCCGATGCGGCGGTGGAGATTGAAACTGGCCCGGAAGTGCTGGCGGGTTCGACTCGCCTCAAGGCTGGAACAGCGCAAAAAATGGTGCTCAACATGATTTCGACCGCTTCGATGGTTGGCATTGGCAAAGTATACGGCAACTGGATGGTCGATGTGCAGGCGACAAACGAAAAGCTAAAAGAACGAGCGAAACGGATTTTGATGGAAGCGACGGGAGTGAACGCCGACGAAGCATCCCATTATTATGAACAAGCAAATGGGGAGGTGAAGACAGCGATTGTGATGATTTTACGTGGGTGTCGTTATGAAGAGGCGAAAGAGCGGCTGCAAAAAGCCGGCGGTTTGGTGCGCAATGCGCTTAAATAACGGATAAGGGGGAGAGGAACGATGAGCCGAGAACAACAAATGGCGGTAACGATGCTTTCGCATTTAGGGGGAGAAGAGAACATTGCCCGCATCGCTCACTGCATGACGCGGGTGCGCGTGTCGTTGCGTGATCCGGATCAAGCGGATATGGCTGCTCTCAAACGAATCGAGGGGGTCATGGGGGTCATTGAAGACGAAACGCTGCAAATCGTCGTCGGCCCTGGCGTTGTCAACAAAGTAGCTGCAGCGTTATGCGAGCTGACCGGTCTGGAGCTTGGGGAAGTGATCGAGGATGGGTTCGAGGACATTGTGGAGCGGACAAAAGCGAAGATCAAAGCTCGCCAACAAACGCCGCTAAAGCGGTTACTACGCAAAATCGGCAGCATCTTCATCCCGCTCATCCCTGGTTTGGTCGCTTCAGGGATCATTAACGGGATTGCCAACTTTGCCAAAAACGCCGGCGTTGATCCACAGACGACGTGGCTGCAGCTATTGCTTTTGATTGGCGGCGGCATTTTTGCCTCGCTCGGCGTGTTAGTCGGTTACAATACAGCGAAGGAATTCGGCGGCACACCGGTATTAGGGGCCATTGCCGGCATCCTCGTCTTCAACCCGGCGCTCGCGGATGTTAAGCTATTTGGGGAAGCGCTTACACCAGGGAGGGGAGGGCTGTTTGCCGTCTTGCTGGCAGCATGGTTGATGGCGGTCATCGAAAAACGGGTTCGCCAATTTGTCCCAAACGCGGTCGATATCATTGTGACACCGTTGATTACGGTGCTTATCGTCTGCCTATTTACCTTGATCGCCGTACAGCCGATTGCAGGGTGGTTGTCGATGGCGATTACAACTGGCTTGAAAGCAGTGCTCGATGTGGGTGGGGTGATTGCCGGCGCGGTGTTGGCCGGAACATTTTTGCCGCTTGTCATGGTTGGACTGCATCACGGTCTGACACCAATTCATATGGAACTGATTCAAAAACTTGGTTCCACCCCGCTGTTGCCTATTTTGGCGATGGCTGGAGCGGGGCAAGTCGGAGCGGCGATCGCTGTCTATGTGAAGACGAAAAATCAAAGACTCCGCAACATCATTAAAGGAGCGCTGCCGGTCGGGTTTTTAGGCATCGGGGAACCGCTGTTGTACGGGGTGACATTGCCGCTTGGGCGGCCGTTTGTCACCGCGTGCCTCGGTGCGGCGGTCGGCGGCGCGTTTCAGGCGGTAATGAAGACTGCGGCGCTCGGCATCGGCGTGTCTGGGCTGTCATTGATTCCGCTCATTGCTGATGCGAAATATGTGACGTATTTCGTCGGATTGGTCATTTCCTATGCGTTTGGATTCCTGTTTACCTATTGGTTCGGGTTTAAAGAGGAAATGGCAGAAAATATATAGAGAGGGATGGCGATGCTTTCCTTTTCCTTTTATCTTTTTCAACCGTTTGAACAAATCGAGGAAGCGTTTCGGAAAGCGGCGAGTTTTGGAGCGAGGGAACTGTTTACTTCGCTGAACCTTTTGAACGGAAAAGAACTAGGCGAGCAAGAGAAGCTGAAATGGATCGGCCGGCTCGCCCGCCACTACGGGGTGGGGGTGGTAGCAGACGCCACCCCCGCCGTGCTTTCGTACTTGCCAACCGGCGTTGGCGTTGCCAGGGCGCTCAACGAGTGGGGGAGGGTCGGGCTGCGGCTTGACGACGGCTTCTCGTGGGACGAAACGGTGCAGCTTTCGAAGCAGATGAAAGTCGTATTGAACGCCAGTACGATCACAGAAAACGAGATTCAGGAGTTGACATCGCGACAAATCGACTGGGCGGGTGTGGAAGCATGGCATAACTTTTACCCGCGCCCGGAAACTGGTCTTTCGGGCGACACGCTCATGAAACAAAACCGAATGTTGCGCCAATGCGGCATAGCATCAATTGGGGCCTTTGTCCCTGGCAACGCCCAAAAGCGCGATCCGCTTTACAAAGGGCTGCCGACGTTAGAGGATCATCGGGAAGCTGACCCGGTTTCTGCCTATATCGAGCTGCGCGAAACGTATAAGGTGGAAAAAGTGTTCGTTGGGGACTTATCGGTGTCGGACGACGTGCTCCAGCGAATGGCGTGGGTGCGGAAGGGAATCATTCCTATTCGTTACCGGCCGATCGTATCAGCCCGCTGGCTGTCTCTTGTCGAAACGGTGCACACGAATCGGCGTGACGCTGCCCGTGATGTGATTCGCTCAGTTGAATCGCGCCGCTCCATCATATGGCCTAAGGAGGCGTTGCACCCCACCGAACCGGTGCCGCGCCCGACAGGAAGCGTGACGATCGACAATGAATGCTACGGACGCTACGCTGGTGAACTGCAAATCACCTTAACGGATCTTCCCGCTGATGACAACGTCAACGTCATCGGCAGGGTGATCAAGGAAGATGTGCCGCTGCTTCAGCACATCCACGGAGGTCGGCCATTTTGTCTCATTCGTTGTTAACAAGGAGAGAAACGGCTGGCCGTTTGTATGGCGAAGGAAAATGATGGTGCCGTTCTCAAGGCGGCGCCATCATGTTTTAGACGCGCTTCAGCTCGAGAAAAAAAGCCGTTAAAAACTTCCGCACATTCATCCGGCATTCCGTCTCCATTTGGCCGCGCTCGAGTTCATTCATCCGCCGGCGGATGTCACCGAAATCAAACAGCCTCGGTGCGAAATGCTCAAACGTCGGGTTCGTGTAGTCAGTCAGGCCGAGGGAAGCGAGATGGGTGAACGCCTGCAGGACGAGGCGGCGGATGCGCTGTTCCATCGCCCGCGCTTCCTTGGCAGTTTCGCCAGGGGGGAGGCCGTATTCCCACTCGACGAGTTCGGCGTACAGCTCTTTCAGCGGCGGCAGTTCGCGGACGGGAAGGCCTTTTGCTTCTTGCTCGGCCAGCCAGCGCACCACAAGAAGCACGTCCGCGCTGCCCGCTTCGCCAGCGACCCCGAGAAGAAGGAGAAGCTGCTCAGCCTGCTGTTCCATGGCGGACGGCTTGGAAACGGCGGTGTCAGCCGTTTGCGGCTCAAGCCCTTTGAGCACTTGACGGATTGACTCGAGCGAGCGGACGGCGGAGAGATGATCGGCGACGCGCTTGAGCACAGACAGCACTTCATAACGGTTGATCGGTTTTTGAATGTACGTGTCAATGCCATGCAAATAGGCTTGGCCGATCATTTCTTTGTTTTCCACTTGCGAGATCATGATGAATGTCCCCGGGAATCCTTCTTGGCGCAGCGCTTTGATCGTCTGAATTCCGTCGCGCCCCGGCATTAACAAGTCAATGAGCACGACGTCTACGTGAAGCAAGTCGGCCGCGCGGACGTTTAGCCCGTCTTCTGCACACCCGACCACCTCACCGAGCCCGGATTCATGAATTAATTTTTCAAGCATCTTTCTGACAACAGGGTCATCTTCGATTAGAAAAAAACGGAGCCCCATCTTCCCGTTCTCTCCCTTCCTTGACTTGCCTATATGACGGCATTTCCTTGCCGATCGGCGTTGCGATCGGAGAACATTTCGGCGGCGGACGGTGTGTCTTGCAGGAGGCGGGCTGTCGGCACGGCAAGACGAAATACCGTCTGCCCCGGCTCGCTTTTGACAAGCTGGAGATGCCCCCCAAGTGTTTGGGCGATATCGCGCGCATGGGTGAGACCGATGCCAGTCGACGGGTTGCCGCGCCGGTCGTATTTCGTTGTAAATCCGGGCTGGAAAATCCAGGCGATGTCATCAGCCGCAATGCCGGGGCCGGTGTCTTCCACTTCGATGATCAGCTCGCTTCCGCGGAGACGCGCATGCAAGGTGACGTCGCCTGCCTTCTCAATGGCTTCGACGGCATTGGATACTAAGTTGTTGAGCACGGAAAGAAGCGGATACAGCTGATCGGTCATAAGATCGATATGGCCGTTGTACGAAAAGGTGATCGTTTTTCCGGATAAGTTGGCGTATTTTTCATTGGCGCGAATGACCATGGCGCACAGTTCGGCGATCGGCACGCGTCCGCGCACCGATTGGCGGCCGATGAGCTTAGACAGGCCGGCGAAAATACGTTGCATATCTTTTTTCGTCTCGTGAATATGTTCGGCAAGCTCCAGGGCGACGCGCGGTTCAACGTGTTTTCGTTCGATCAGCCGCGAGTAAAGGTCATAGCTTTGGCGCGTCATGTCTTCCATGAGAGCCATTGATTTTTGCAAGTAAAACATTTCTTCGTATAATCCGCTGCTCACCATCATGAGCCGCTCGAGTTCTTGCTTTCTCGCTTCAGCGAGTGAACGGACATGCTTTGTCACCCACATATTGTAAACGCCAATCACGCAAAAACTGCGCAAAATGGCGAACAACCATAAGACGATGATCGTTTGGCCGCTGAAGGAAAACGGCTCGCCCATCCCATATCGGATCGCTAGTTCACAGGTGTTCGCCAAAAAGTCGAGCGCTGCTCCAACCGTTCCAGCCTGAATCGGTGCGGCCATTCGTTGGCGAAACCGAACAGCAGCCGCCATCATGGAAAAGCTGATATAATACCCCGCTGCCGGGAGATGGGTCAGCAGACTCTCAGAAATCGACATTTCTCCGGTCAACGAGTCCAGAAAGACACGAAACCCAACGACCGCTGCTCCGGTGCTTGCGCCGATGACAAGCGGCGAAAGGGAGCGAAAGGCGACAAGCCCGAGAAAAAAGACGGCGCTGCCGAGTGAGACGCGAAACGGGCTGTCAAATGGGTTCATTTTCATTTCACCGAGAAACGCAGCAGCCGAAAGCAAAAGCAAAAGAAGCCAAAGCGGTTCTTTTTTTGCTGGTGTCAGTGGACGTCACCGCCTTTGTGAAAGTCGTGAACGAATCTCCAATTCTATTATATAACAGGAAAGCGAAAACAACGGATGATTTTCGTGAAAAAATCTTCATTTCCCTTTTGGCGCCTCAACGAGTGATGGAAATGAACGCTCAAGGAGCGAGCGGTGCCGCGAATGGCAAGAAAAAACCGTATGCCCCAGCTGAAGAAGGGGATACGGTTTCCTTATCGCTGGCGGTATTCCAACCGGCGCGAAACGAGCGACAGCGAATAGTTGACGATAAAGTACATGAACGCCACCAGGATGAAAATCGGGATGACGAAATTGACGTTGCGGCCGTTAATGATTTGCGCATGGTTCATCAATTCCGGCAACGAAATGACAATGGCGAGCGACGTATCTTTCAATAAAGAAATGAATTGGCTGACGATCGGCGGAACCATGCGCCGCAATGCTTGCGGCAAAATGATGTACCATAGCGTCTGCCCATACGTAAGCCCCGATGAGCGCGCCGCTTCGATTTGCCCTTTGTCGATTGACTGCAGGCCGCTGCGGACGATTTCCGACAGCATGGCCGATTCAAAAATGACCAAGGCCGAAATGGCGGCATATAGTTTATCCAGCTTTAATCCAACTTCCGGAAGGGCAAAATACGTAAAGAAAATGATTAATAACAGCGGCAAATTCCGGATCGTTTCGACCAGCACGGCGAGCAGCTGGGAAAGCACCGGGATTTTCGTATAGCGAATGACCCCGATGATAATGCCAAAGACAAAACTCAACACAATCGAAATGAACGCCACTTCCAACGTGACGAGAAACCCTTGAAGCAAAAACTTCAAATGGGCGGGCGCGTAAGCACCGGCAAAATCCATCATTTGGCCTCCTTTCCTACCGCGCCTTGAGCAACCGGCGCTCTAAGTAGCCGACGCCAAGGCTGAGCGGGATCGTTAAGACGAGGTAAAACAAGGCGACGAAAATATAAACGTCAAAGGTGACGAACGTTTTCGAGGAAATCAAGTCGCCGTAATACATTAAATCCAATCCGGCGATGACGCCAAGCACCGAAGAGTTTTTCACCAAGTTGATGAACTGGTTGCCAAGCGGCGGAATGACGATTTTCACCGCCTGCGGCAAGATGACGTAACGCATCGCCTGTAAGTAGGTCAACCCGGAGGAACGGGCCGCTTCCATTTGTCCTTTCGGAACGGCTTGAATGCCCGAGCGGATCGCTTCGGCGATAAAAGCAGCGGTATACACCATCAGTCCGAGCGTTCCGGCGGTAAACGAGTCAAACCGGATGCCGACGGCGGGCAAGCCCATAAAAAAAACAAAGACGATCAACACAAGCGGGATGTTGCGGATAAATTCCACGTACGCCGTTCCGACCCAATTGAGCGGGCGAATCGGCGCGATGCGGAAAATGGCGATGATGGTCCCTAAAGCCAAGCTGCCGATGAGGGCCAGCACGCTGGCCTTGATCGTATGGCCAAACCCTTGCATATACAAATCCCAATGTTCAACCAAAATGGAGAATCGTAGCAAGACGAAGCGCCTCCTTTCTTTGCGGAATCATAGCCCATCCTTTGGGCAAACAGGTGGGCGGATATGTTCCGCCCACCGTTTCGCCTGTTATTGTTGCGGCTTTTTGCCGATCCATTTTTCGTAGATCTTATCGTATTCGCCGTTTTCTTTAATTTCTTTCAAGTATTCGTTGATGACTTGCAGCAGTTCTTTGTCTCCTTTGCGGACGGCGATGCCGTACGGTTCTTCGGTGAACGTTTCATCCAGGACGCGATAGTTCGGATCTTGTTTCGCCATCCCCCAAAGCAGCGCGTTGTCCGTTGTCAGCGCATCGCCTTGGCCCGCTTTCAATGCGGTAAACGCTTCCGCGTAGTTTTCAAATTCAAGCACGTTGACTTGCGGGGCCGCTTTGCGGATGTTTTCCGCCGATGTCGAGCCTTTCGCCGTCAAGACCGTCATGCCTTTTTTCAAGTCTTTTACGCTGTTGATCGGGCTGTCTTTTTTCACAAGCAGCGATTGGCCTGCCATAAAGTACACATCCGAGAAATCGACTTCTTTTTTCCGTTCCTCGGTGATCGTCATGGTGGCGATAATAGCGTCAATTTCCCCATTGTTCAACATCGGGATGCGCGTTTTGGACGTCACTTCTTTCAATTCAATTTTGTTTTCATCACCGAGAATTTTTTTCGCCAGCCCTTTGGCAATATCAATGTCAAATCCTTCGACTTTGCCCGTTTCCGGGTTTTTCAATCCGAATAAGTTCAGATCGTATTTGACGCCAACAACAAGCTTGCCGCGTTGTTTAATTTTTTCAAGCGTATTGGCCGCTTCCGTTTTTTCTGACGATGTTCCGCCTTCCCCTTTGTCCGTCGTGCTGCAGCCCGTCAACGCGACAGCGCTCAATAAGGCCGTCAAGGCGACGGCGATCCACCATTTCCATGTTTTCTTTTTCATGAACAAAACCCCCTTTGATTGACCGGAATTAATGGTTTAGAATGCGGCTTAAAAACACGCGCGCCCGCTCCTCTTTCGGCGCCGCGAAAAACTCCTCAGGCGGCGCTTCTTCTAAAATGCGGCCTTGGTCCATAAAGACGATGCGGTCGGCCACCTCGCGGGCAAACCCCATTTCGTGGGTGACGACAACCATCGTCATCCCTTCTTTCGCCAGCTGCTTCATGACATCGAGCACCTCGCCGATCGTTTCCGGGTCAAGCGCCGATGTCGGCTCGTCAAACAGCATGATTTTCGGTTTCATCGCCAGCCCGCGGGCGATGGCGACGCGCTGCTGCTGGCCGCCGGACAGCGCGGACGGATAGGCGTTCGCTTTGTCTGGGATTCCGACTTTTTCTAAGTAATACATGGCGATCTCGTTCGCTTCTTTTTCGGACATGCCGAGCACTTTGCGCGGCGC
The DNA here is from genome assembly GCF_004123125.1 of Geobacillus sp. PK12. NCBI lineage: Bacteria > Bacillati > Bacillota > Bacilli > Caryophanales > Anoxybacillaceae > Geobacillus > Geobacillus sp. PK12. The sequence continues at coordinate 80,165 of NZ_SDKL01000003.1, read as the reverse complement.
CAACGTGATGTTTTGCAAAACAGTCATGTGCGGGTATAGGTTGAAATGTTGAAACACCATGCCGATATTGCGCCGCAGCTCGTTGATGTTGACGCCTTTGTCGTTCACTTTGACGCCATCCACGATCAATTCGCCGCTTGAGATCGTCTCGAGCCGGTTGATGCAGCGCACGAGCGTGCTCTTGCCCGATCCGGATGGCCCGATGATGACGACGACTTCCCCTTGGTTGATCGTCAAGTTAATGTCTTTCAACACATGAAAATCGCCGTAGTATTTGTTGACTTGGTGGAAATAAATCAATAGCCCCCCTCCTTTGTGACAAATTTGTGAATGTTTTTCGAATTCATTGTAAATACACACCTACGAAAATCTACGGAAATCTACAAAAATTTTGTGAACCAAAGAAAAATCGAGGATGGACGCAAAGAGACGGAAGCTGTTTTTTGAATAGTAAGGCAAATGTCTTTGCAAATCCGCAGTTGAGGATTATAATGGGACATGAAGAATTTGGCATTGATTGCCGTCAAAAGGAGAGGGGAGCGAAGGTGAAGTATCGAAAACTCGGCCGCACGGGGCTGAAAGTTAGTGAGATTAGTTTAGGCAGCTGGCTTACATATGGAAATTCAGTGGAAAAAGAAGCCGCGATCCGCGTCATTGACAAGGCGTACGAACTTGGCATCAACTCGTTTGACACGGCGAACGTCTACGCGCGCGGGGAAGCGGAAAAAATCGTCGGCGAGGCGCTGCGCAAATATCCGCGCGAATCGTATGTCATCGCGACGAAAGTGTTTTGGCCGATGGGCGATGGTCCGAACGACCGCGGCCTGTCGCGCAAGCATGTGTTTGAGCAGCTCCATGCGAGCTTAAAGCGGCTGCAGCTTGATTATGTCGACATCTACTATTGCCACCGCTATGACAAAGAAACGCCGGTCGATGAGACGTTGCGCACGATCGACGACCTCGTCCGCCAAGGAAAAGTGCTGTATGTCGGCGTGAGCGAATGGACGGCCCAACAAATTCAAGAGGCGCTCGGCGTGGCCGACCGCTACCTGCTCGATCGGATCGTCGTCAACCAGCCGCAGTACAACATGTTCCATCGCTATATTGAAAAGGAAGTCATCCCGGTGTGCGAACAAAACGGCATCAGTCAAATCGTCTTCTCGCCGCTCGCCCAAGGGGTGCTGACCGGCAAATACAAGCGTGGCCAACAACCGCCAGCGGACAGCCGCGCTGCCGATCCGAAGGCGAACGCCTTTATCCAGCGGCTGCTGAACGATGATGTGTTGTCAAAAGTGGAACAACTCGAAAAAATCGCGGCTGAGCTTGGCATTACGTTGTCCCAGCTCGCCCTCGCCTGGGTGCTGCGCCAGCCGAACGTCGCCAGCGCCTTAATTGGCGCCAGCCGTCCGGAACAAGTCGAAGAAAACGTCAAGGCGGTCGATGTCGCGTTAAGCGAAGAAGTGATTGAGAAGATTGAGGGGGTTTTGGCGTAATCGAAAAATGGGGACAGGCTGACGCCTGTCTCCGTTTTCTTTTTTGATCCGTCCCGCATCGAAGGAGACTCCGTTTTCACGGGAGAGCGGAAAAGAATTGAGAGCGGCGATTGGATGATCGATTGACTTCTTTCCTTCTTCCTTCAAGCTGATCATAGACACGTTTGTGCTGGTGAACTACCCACCACCTGCGCTTGGCTTAGAGGTGGGGGCTTCAAGCGACTTGTGTGTGTTCGCCGAACGGTAAGCCGCACACAAGAACCCTTTACGCTTCCCTTCGTTCCGAAGGTGCCCGTTCTAGCCATATTCTATTATATTCGTTGGCTAACGCCAACCGACATTCATCTCCCCCTTTCACTTCGCTTAAAAGTGGGAGACTTCTTTCGGAAGAAAGATGTTAAAAGAGGATTTTTCTTACGGGTGGCGAACGATACAAACAAGTGAACAAGCAAGGGAGGGATGGCGATGACCGCTGTTCGCCGTATAGGGCTGACTCTTAGCGGCAGCCAAACGATGCACGAGGCCATCCAGTTGTTGGCGGAACATGGGATAGCTGCGGTTGATGTGGTTGACGAGCACGGCCGAACGATCGGGCGGTGCACACAGCGGATGCTGCTATGGGCAGCAGCGCGTGAGATGGACCGCACGACGCCGATCAGGAATGTATTGGCGGCGTTTTCATCGGAAGCAGGACGTGAAGACAGCGGCGCAGAGACAATGAACATGGAAGTCGACTCCACCTCGGCTGCCGAGTTGGAACGATTGCGGCATGAACTGGAGGAAGCGCACCGTCTGGCTGAGACGATGAAAACGGTGCTGGATGCGGCGTACGAAGGGGTGGTTGTCGTCGATGAGGACGGCGTGGTTCGTGAAATCAACCGGGCGTATTGCCAGTTTCTCGGCATTCGCCGGGAAGAAGCGATCGGAAAACATGTGACGGAAGTGATCGAAAACACCCGTCTGCACATTTGTGCTCAATCGGGCATTCCAGAAAGAGGATATATTCAAAAAATTTACGGCCAGCCGATGGTGGTGCACCGCATCCCGATTTGGCGGGACGGCAAGGTGATCGGGGCGATCGGGATGCTTATTTTCCAAGGGGTATCGGAAGTATATGAAATTTTCCGGCGCCTGCAGGAGCTGTCGCGTGAAGCGAGCCGAAAAGAATCGAAAGAAGATGAAGAATCAAAACGCAAGGCTGCTGCGCCTGCGGCCGTCGGAGTCGAGCGCATCATCGGCCGCCACCCGTCGATCGCCGCTGTGAAGCAGATGATTCGTCGGGCGGCGCGCGTGCCGTCGACGGTGCTCATTACCGGTGAAAGCGGAACGGGGAAAGAGGTGGTGGCGCGGGCGATCCATGAAGCTGGGCCGCATGCGGACGGACCGTTTGTCAGCGTGAATTGCGCCGCCATCCCTGAGTCGTTGTTGGAAGCGGAACTGTTCGGCTATGAAGATGGGGCGTTCACCGGTGCGAAAAAAGGGGGCAAGCCCGGCAAGTTTCAACTCGCCCATGGAGGGACGCTGTTTTTGGATGAAATCGGCGATATGCCGCTTGCCATGCAGGCGAAAATTTTGCGCGTCTTGGAAGAAAAGAAAGTGGAAAAAGTCGGCGGACTATACGAAACCAAGGTGGACGTGCGCATTATTGCCGCGACGAACAAACCGCTTGAAGACATGGTGCGGGAAGGAACGTTCCGGGAAGATTTGTTTTACCGCCTGAACATCATTCGCATTCATCTTCCGCCGCTGCGCGAGCGGAAAACGGATATTCCGGCGCTGCTCGCCCACCATATGGAACGGATGTGCCGGCAGTTTGGCGTCGCGTTGAAGTCGTTTACCAAAGAGGCCATGGAAGTGCTTGTCGACTATTCCTGGCCGGGAAACATCCGCGAGCTGGTCAACGTCGTCGAATGGCTGATCAGCATGGTTGAAGGAGATGTGATCGAACGCGAACACTTGCCAGCGTATTTGTCGACCGTTCAACCGGCCGTCTCCGCTTTGCCAGATCAGGGTGTGAGAATAGCGGACCTATGGAAAGAAATGGTTTACCAATCCGAGCGGGAACGAATCGCTGCGGCGCTGGTGGCGGCGGGCGGCAATAAGGCGGAAGCGGCAAGGAGGCTCGGCATTCACCGCTCGACGTTATATGAAAAACTGAAAAAATACGGATTATAGACACAACGGCGGAACAGCCGTCGTTTTTGTTGTGATGTCGGATTAGTGTCTGGTTATTGTTTGATAGATGTCTTGTTTGTGTCGGTGATGGCGCTTTTGTTTTGAATCGACTTCCTTGTTGCGGTGCGCTTTGTATGTTGGCACGAAACTTGCTTTCTAAAAGAGGTGAAACCGTTATCAAAATCAGGAGGGGACGCGATGTACGAATTGTTGGTGCCCAGCCGGGTTGTGTATGGGCGCAATACGTTCGCCGAAGTCGGCCCACAGGCAAAAGCGCTCGGAACGAAAGCGCTCATCGTCAGCGACCCGGTGATGGAAAACATCGGGGTGGTTGCCCGCTGCGCGCAATATTTGCAAGAAGCAGGACTGCCGTTTGTGAAGTATACAGGAGTCGACAGCGAGCCGACGGATGTGCATGTGAAAGAGGCGCTTGACGTCTGCCGAAGCGAGCGGTGCGATGTCGTCATCGCCATCGGCGGCGGCAGCAGCATCGACGCTGCCAAGGCGGTCGCCGTCATGATGACAAATGAAGGGGAGATCAGCGACTATATCGGCAATCAAAAGCGGTTTGCCGAAAAACCGCTGCCGCTCATTGCCATTCCGACAACGGCCGGAACGGGTTCGGAAGTGACGAAAGTAACGGTCATTATCAATACGAAGACGGATGTCAAAATGATGATTTCTCAACCGGCGTTGCTTCCAGCCGTGGCGATCGTCGACCCGTTGCTCACGGTTTCGTGCCCGCCGTCCGTCACCGCGGCCACGGGCGTCGACGCCCTCTGCCATGCGATCGAGGCGTACATTTCCCGACGCGCCCACCCGGTGACCGATGCGCTGGCGCTCTCTGCCATCGAAGCGATCGTCGGTCATTTGCGCCGGGCGTATGAAAACGGTCAAGACATCGAAGCGCGGGAAAAAATGGCGATCGCCGCCATGAAAGCGGGCATGGCGTTTTCCAACGCCTCGGTGACGCTTGTGCACGGCATGTCGCGGCCGATCGGCGCGCTTTTCCACGTGCCGCACGGCGTATCGAACGCGATGTTGCTGCCGGGGGTGCTGGAGTTTACAAAAGACAGCGCCATCGAACGATTGGCGGTGATCGCCCGAATCATCAAGCCGCCGCTCAAAGACGTTTCCGATACGGAAGCGGCTGAGGCGCTCGTTGAGGAAGTGAAACAGCTTTGCCGCGATTTGCACATCCCGAATATGAAAACGTGGGGCATTGACAAAACAGCGTTTGACAAGGTGGTGGACAAAATGGCGGCTGACGCGCTTGCGAGCGGCAGCCCCGCCAACAACCCGAAAGTGCCGACGCATGAGGAAATTGTGGCATTGTACCATTATTGTTACGACTATCAGTACGACACCAAAACCGTAAGTTCGTAAATGAGTCCGGCGGCTGGGATGGCGATTGCAGGACGCATGACAGCGACCAGCAGCAAACAGACAGCAAAGAACGCCGCTTTTTGGAAGCGTTCAGCCCGCCGGCCGTTTCCGCGAAAGGAAGCGCTCGCCGATCATCCATAGCTCTTGTGTACGTTCATGAACCAATCTTTTGAAAGATCGACTAGAAAGGTGGTTTCATTCATGAGCTCTGTAACCGAAACAAAAACATTGAAAAACTTTATTGGCGGCCAATGGGTCGCTTCGACATCCGGAAAAGAAGAAATCGTGCCGAACCCGGCAACGGGGGAAGTATTGGCGAAAGTGCCGCTCTCCTCGCGCGAGGAGCTGGATGCGGCGGTGGCGGCCGCGAAAGAAGCGTTCCGCGAATGGCGCAAAGTCCCGGTTCCACGCCGTGCCCGCATTTTGTTTCGCTATCAGCAGCTGTTGGTCGAACATTGGGACGAACTCGCTAGACTTGTGACGCTAGAAAATGGCAAAGTCTATGAGGACGCCTACGGTGAAGTGCAGCGCGGCATTGAATGCGTTGAGTTTGCGGCCGGGATTCCGACGCTCATGATGGGCCAACAGCTGCCGGATATCGCGACCGATATCGAATCGGGGATGTACCGCTACCCGCTCGGTGTCGTCGCCGGGATTACACCGTTTAACTTCCCGATGATGGTGCCGTGCTGGATGTTCCCGCTTGCCATCGCCTGCGGCAACACGTTTGTGTTGAAGCCGTCTGAGCGGACGCCCATGCTGGCCAACCGCTTGGCTGAACTGTTCACCGAAGCCGGACTGCCTGCAGGAGTGTTGAATATTGTTCACGGAGCGCACGAGGTCGTGAACGGCATTTTAGAACATAAAGATATTAAAGCCGTTTCGTTCGTCGGCTCGCAGCCGGTCGCCGAGTATGTATACAAAACAGCCGCCGCCCACGGCAAGCGGGTGCAGGCGCTCGCCGGTGCGAAAAACCATTCGATTGTCATGCCGGACGCCGACCTCGATATGGCGGTGACGAACATCATCAACGCCGCGTTCGGTTCGGCGGGCGAGCGGTGCATGGCGTGCTCGGTCGTCGTTGCAGTCGGCGATATCGCCGATGAGTTGGTCGAACGGCTCAAAGAAGCCGCCGACCGCATCCAAATTGGCAATGGGCTCGACAAAGGCGTCTTTTTAGGCCCGGTCATCCGCGAGTCGCATAAAGAGCGGACGATCAAATACATCGAAATCGGCGAAAAAGAGGGGGCGCTCCTTGTCCGCGACGGACGCCGCGACTCGGCGACAAGCGGAAAAGGGTATTTCATCGGTCCAACGATTTTTGACCATGTCAAACCAGGCATGGCGATTTGGACGGATGAAATTTTCGCCCCGGTCTTGTCGGTCGTCCGCGCCCGCGATCTGGACGAAGCGATTGAGATCGCCAACCGATCGGAATTTGCCAACGGCGCCTGCATCTACACCGACAGCGCCAAAGCGATCCGCCAGTTCCGCGAAGAAATCGACGCCGGCATGCTTGGCGTCAACGTCGCCGTCCCGGCGCCCATGGCGTTTTTCCCGTTCTCGGGCTACAAAAACTCGTTTTACGGCGACCTCCATGCCAACGGCCGCGACGGCGTCGAATTTTACACGAGAAAGAAAATGGTGACGGCGAGATATTAGTAAAATAGGCTGTAAGAGGGTGTCCCAAAAGGATCGGGACACCCTTTCTTATTACCGTATATAGACAATATGTTGTGTTTTGTTAAGGAAAATTACCCTTTTGGGTCAGTCCCCTTTTTATCACCTCGAACCGAGAAGGCCTCAACTTCCAAGCATGAGCGTAAGTGGGGGATGAACCGGCGTCTTCCACCAACGATCTTCCCCTTGCACCAAAAGAACAAAGGAAGGGCTTCGATTGCGATCTTTTTGAGGAAGCTCAACGGTGGGATGCACAGGGATGGCTTAGCTGACAGCTTACCGTATGTTAGGGTGTTCCCGAGAATCCCCTACTTCTCTACGTGAGCGCGGGTGGGGAGTGTTCAATTGAGTCGGTTTCATTTCTATCGTGTTGAGCGTGTAGTAAAAAATTTGGAAATGCTATTCGTTCCGTGACAGCATCCAAAAGGCGCGAAGTGTGATAGAATAAAATAAAAAAGGGTGTGAGTTCAATGGCCATGGACTACTTTCAGGTGAACTTGCCGAAAGAGTTTTTGCCCGCCATTAATGAATTGGAAGGCAACACAGTTGAGGCAAAAATAAAGCTTTCATTGGCGATTGGTTTGTTTGTTGGAAAACAGGTGACGCTGGCGAAAGCGGCTGAATTGGCAGGAAAATCCTTAGGGGAATTTATCGATGTATTGCGTTCGAAGGCGATTCCTTGGATGGAATATACGGAGGAACACATCAAAGATGATTGGGACACGGTGCAAAAATTGAGCAAAGAAAATAGGGATCACAATGAGTAGGGTTACGGTTAATTCTACACCGATTATAGGTCTGTCGATCGTTGGTCAATTGACTCTTTTGTCTGAACTATTTGATGAAGTATATGTTCCGGAAGCTGTCTATCAAGAAATTGTTCATCACCATGCCCCACGCCATTATGGAAAAGAGGAGCTCAAACGATTGGTCAGCGAGGGGGTGTTTCGACTATACCATGTAAAAAATCGCAGCCTTGTTGAAAGTTTATATGGAAAATTCCATGCCGGGGAGTTAGAAGTTATTATTGGAGCGAAAGAACTTGGTGCTCAAGTCGTTGTGATTGATGAGCATGCTGCCAGATCATTGTCGAAACAATTCCTTTTACGGCCTATCGGTACAATCGGAGTTTTGATTCTGGGAAAGAAAAACAGGAAAATAGCGGAAGTCAAGCCGCTGTTAGACACTTTGCTTGAAAATGGATTTTATCTCTCCCAACGTCTCTATCGAGAGGCGTTGTCGTTGGCAGAAGAAACGCCGTAACCCCGCCCGCCGCGCTCGGCTTTTCCTTTTTAAAACCTGTCAACAACCCCCTTGACAAAATCGCGTTTACTTCTCATTGAAGGCCGGTTGTAAGCGTTTTAAGATAAAGGTACAGTCAAGCCAAAAAGGAGGAACAGCTTTATGACGCATACAACCGGAAACGAAACAGGCTTCCGTGTGAAGATTCAGCGGTTTGGCGGTTATTTGAGCGGCATGATTATGCCGAATATCGGGGCGTTTATCGCCTGGGGGCTGATTACCGCCCTGTTTATCCCGACCGGCTGGCTGCCGAACGAGACGTTTGCGAAGCTCGTCGGTCCGATGATTACGTATTTGCTGCCGCTGTTGATTGGCTATACGGGCGGCAAAATGGTGTACGACGTCCGCGGCGGTGTCGTCGGGGCGACGGCGACGATGGGCGTGGTCGTCGGTTCGGAAATCCCGATGTTTTTAGGCGCGATGATCATGGGGCCGCTTGGCGGTTATGTGATCAAAAAGGTAGACGGGCTCTTCCAAGGAAAAGTGAAACAAGGGTTTGAGATGCTCGTCAACAACTTTTCGGCCGGGATCGTCGGCGGCGTGTTGACGCTGCTCGCCTTTAAAGGAGTCGGCCCGGTCATTTCTGTGATCAGTAAAACGTTAGCGGCAGGAGTGGAAAAAATCATTGATTGGCACTTGTTGCCGCTGGCGAACTTGTTCATCGAGCCGGGGAAAGTGCTGTTCTTGAACAATGCGATCAACCATGGAATTTTAAGCCCGCTTGGCGTCGAACAAGCGGCGAAAACCGGAAAATCGATTTTGTTCTTGCTGGAAACGAACCCTGGTCCAGGGTTGGGGATTTTGCTGGCGTATTGGCTGTTTGGCAAGGGGATGGCGAAACAGTCGGCACCAGGGGCTGTGATTATCCACTTCTTAGGCGGGATTCATGAAATTTACTTCCCATACATTCTCATGCGTCCGGTCTTGATTTTAGCGGCGATGGCGGGCGGCGTGAGCGGGGTGTTCACGTTTACCATCCTCAACGCCGGGCTTGTGGCCGTGCCGTCGCCGGGAAGCATTTTCGCCTTGCTGGCGATGACGCCAAAAGGGAATTACTTCGGCGTGCTGGCCGGCGTGTTCGTCGCCGCAGCGGTATCGTTCCTCGTCGCGTCGGTGTTCTTGAAATCGGCGAAACAAAAGGAAGGGGAAGAAGATTTAGCGAAAGCGGCGGAAAAAATGCAACAGTTAAAAGGGAAACAAAGCCAAGTGGCGGCCGCGTTGCAGCAACAAGAGGAAGTGGCAGCGGCGGTGGCGGAACAGGCCGTCCCTGTAAGGGTGAAAAAAATTGTCTTTGCGTGTGATGCGGGAATGGGCTCAAGCGCGATGGGAGCGTCGATTTTGCGCAACAAAGTGCAAAAAGCCGGGCTCGATATCGAAGTGACGAACACGGCGATCAACCAGCTGCCGGCCGATGCCGACATCGTCGTTACCCACCAAAACTTAACCGACCGGGCGAAAGCAAAATTGCCGAACGCCTACCACGTATCGGTTGAAAACTTCTTAAACAGCCCGAAATACGACGAGTTGATCGAGCAATTGAAAAAGAACGCGTAAATCGGCATGAGACGCAGGGGAACGGCGCTCCCCTGCGTTTTGTTTTGCAGCGGCCTGCTGTTTCGGGTCGGTTTTCCGGCCAGCACGGTTTGCTTTGGCGCCGAGAAAGGAACGATGAATGTGAAATTAAAAACTGTCAACAATAACAATGACGAAAACGAAACATCTATTCATTGTCAAATCAAGAAAAAAGCCCTTACAATAAGGATGGAAGAGGCAAAGATTTATTTCAAAAATGTCAATAATGCTGTTCCGTGATGGGAGGTGAACGGCGATGTACGTATCGGCACGGGAGCGGAAGTTGCTTGAACGGTTGTTGGCGGACGATAGGGACATAACAGTCGGCGAATTGGCGGAGGAACTGAATGTCAGCGCCCGCACGGTTCATCGTGATTTGCAAGGTTTGGAATCGGTCTTCCGCCGCTATGGGCTTAAGCTCGCGAAAAGAGCAGGAGTCGGCATCCGCCTCGTCGGGGAAGAGGAAAAGAAGCAGGCGCTGGCCGCAGAGCTGTTTCGCCTTTCTCATCATGAATACACCCCCGAAGAGCGGCAGCTCATGATTTTAATTGCGCTGTTGGAAGCCAACGAGCCAGTGAAACTCGTCACATTGGCCCATGACTTGAACGTCACGGTCGCCACTGTCAGCTTGGATTTGGACAAATTGGAACAAACGGTAGAAGCGTACGGGCTTTCGCTCATCCGCAAGCGTGGATACGGGGTGGAGCTTGCCGGTTCGGAATCGGCGAAACGGCGCTTGATGAGCGACTTGTTGTTCCGCCATGTTGATGAACACGAATTTTTGGCATTGATGAAAGAGACGATCCAAAAACGGACGGACGCTCCGCTTGACACCGTGGCGGAGAAGCTGCTCGGGCTTGTGGACAGAAAAAAGCTCGCTGTCATTGAGCAGCAAATCGAGCAAGTGAAAGAAAAGCTTCCGTTTACGATGGCCGACAGTTCGTACATCGCCTTCGTCGTCCATTTGGCGCTCGCCATGGAGCGCATCAAGCGGGGAGAAGCGATCCACTTCGATCCGCGGGATCTGCAGGCGTTGCAAGCGACGAAAGAATATGAGATCGCGCATGAGCTCGCTGAATCGTTAGAAACAGTCTTTGACGTTGACATCCCTAACGAAGAAGTCGGCTATATGACGATGCACTTGATGGGAGCGAAATGGCGCAGCCGTCAAGGAGCAATGATGGAAGAGCCAAGCTTGGCCGTCGGCATGAAGGCGCAACAACTCATCCGCTTTGTCAGTGATAAGCTCGGCGTTGATTTATCCGCCGACCGTACGTTATACGAAGACCTTGTCGTCCATTTAAAGCCGGCTCTGTATCGCCTCGAACACGGAATGGGGGTCGCCAATCCGCTGCTTGATCCAATCAAACAAGACTATGCGGAGCTGTTCGCCATTGTCTCAGATGGGGCGCGGCAGCTGTTTGGCGGCATTCCGATCCCGGATGAGGAGATTGGCTATTTGGTGCTCCATTTTGCGGCCGCGCTCATGCGGGAGAAAAAAGGCTGGCGGGTGTTAGTCATTTGTTCGAGCGGGCTTGGGACGGCGAAAATTTTAGCGACGAGGCTGAAAAAAGAGATTCCGGACATTGTTTCGCTGGAACAAGCTTCCGCGTTTGAATGGAAAGGAAAAGATGTCAGCGCGTACGATCTCGTCATCTCGACCGTGCCGCTTCCTGAGGAGTATGGGCCGCATATCGTCGTCAGCCCGATGCTGACCGAGGAGGAAGCGCGGAAGATTCGCGAGTGTTTAGAGCGAAAATCGGCCGCTGAAAAGCGGATGAGGAAAGAGTCAACCGCACGGCGAAACAGGCCAGCCATCGACACGATGAAGGCGGTTCGGCGCATCAGCGAGACGATCGTCCACATTTTGGACGGTTTTTCCCTCGAGGTGGTCAAGAGGCGCTCTGTTCATGAAATATTGACGGACGCGTGCCGCCGCCTTGAACGAAGTGGCGTCATTGTCGATGCCGATGTCGTCATCGAGGAGCTGCGGCGCCGCGAGTCGCTTGGCGGGCTTGGCGTCCCTGGCACGACGCTGGCGCTTTACCACGCTCGAAGCTTCGCTGTCCTTCGTCCGTCTCTGACGATGTACCGACTTGATGCGCCGCAAACGGTGCCCGGCATGGACGGGGAGCCGATGGAGATCAACACGGTTGTGCTGCTGCTCGGGCCGTCAGATGCCGATAAGGAGATGCTCGCTGTGTTAAGCGAGGTCAGCTCCTTGCTCGTGAAGGATGAGCAAAGCCTTGCCGTTTTGGCGCATGGCGGCGAGGAAGAAGTGTATTCACTTGTCAGCGCCCATTTGGAGCAATTTTTTGATCATTACTGGACATCAATGAAGGAGTGAAAACGATGGTAACCCATTCGATTTTAAACAAAGAAAACATTGTGCTAAATGCCCAACCCAAAACGAAAGAAGAGGCGATCCGTCTCGCCGGCGAGGTGTTGGTTAAGCAAGGATATGTCGCCCCGGCATATGTTGATGCGATGCTTGAGCGGGAAGAACTGACAACCACGTATATCGGCAACAACGTCGCCATTCCGCACGGAACGGAAGCGGCAAAAGCGCTCGTGAAACAGTCCGGCATTTCGATCGTGCAAGTTCCAGGCGGCGTCGATTTTGGCGGCGGCAACATGGCCACGATCGTGATCGGCATTGCCGGTAAAGACGGCGAACATTTGGACATTCTCTCCCAACTCGCGCTTGTATGTGCGGAAGCGGATCATGTAGAAGCAATGGCGAACGCCAAAACAGAAGAAGAAATTCTTGCGCTGCTCCATGAGGTGAACGGCTGATGCGGGCCGTCCACTTTGGCGCCGGCAACATCGGCCGCGGCTTTATCGGCAGTCTGCTGGCGGCGTCGGGATATAAGGTCGTTTTTGTCGATGTCAACGAACAAATCGTCCGCCTGCTCAAGGAGCGGGGGGAGTATCGCGTCATTGTCGCCGGCGAGCAGCGAGAAGAACAATGGGTGCGCGGCGTCTCGGCGTTGAACAGCCAAACAGAGCGGGAGCAAGTCATCGCGGCGATCGCCGCCGCTGATTTGGTCACGACCGCCGTCGGCCCGCACATTTTGCCGGCCATCGCCCCCCTTGTTGCCGATGGGCTCAAGCAGCGGCTGGCCGCCCGGCAAGCTCCGCTTCATGTCATTGCGTGCGAAAATATGATCGGCGGCACGGAGACGTTGAAGCAGCACGTGTTTGCCCATCTTTCCGAAGCCGAACAACAGCTGGCGGGCGAGTCGGTCGGCTTTCTCAACTGCGCGGTTGACCGCATCGTGCCAAACCAAACGAACGATGATCCGCTGGCGGTGACGGTCGAGCCGTTTTTCGAATGGGCGATTGAAACGCGCAACGTCATCGGCGCGGTTCCGCCGATTCAAGGAGCGCATTTTGTCGCTGACTTAGGGCCGTATATTGAACGAAAGTTATTTACTGTCAACACCGGCCATGCCCTTGCCGCCTACTTAGGCTACCTCAAGCAATACGAAACCGTGCAAGACGCGATGAAAGACAGCGCCATTGGGGCGGATGTCGAACAGGCGCTCAGCGAATCCGGAGCGGTGTTGGTGAAAAAGCACGGTTGGAAGGCAGATGAGCACCGCGCGTATATCGAGACGACGATCGGGCGCTTCATGAACCCGGCGCTGTCCGACGACATCATCCGTGTCGCCCGCTCGCCGATCCGCAAACTTGGGCCGAACGACCGCCTCGTCGCGCCAGCCGTGCAATATTGCGCCTTATTCGGCAACGCCCCGCAAGGCTTGGCTAAAGGAATCGCCGCCCTCCTGCGGTTCGATGATGCCCGCGATGCGGAAGCCGCTGCCCTTCAACAAACAATCGCCCAGCACGGGATCGAAGGCGCGCTTCGGCAATATGCAGGCCTTGAGAGTGGGCACCCGCTTGTGGCGGCGGTGAAGGACGAGTACGGAAGAATGGAGAAAAACAAAAACTGACCGTCTTGCAAATGTCGTCGACCTCCAATCGTGCAAAAATCCCGGGGGATCGACGACAATGTTTTTTTGCGTCAAAATCCTACAACCAACACGGCTCAACAGTATTGACAGAATTTTTGAAACGTGATATTCTGAAAACAGCCAAAAGGGGAAAAGCTTGATTTTATGCGCATTCTTTGGGGTTTTTATCGTACCTATGAGGGATTGAAACATTCTCAGACAGCTATATAGCACCACGGGTTAGTTATTGTTTTTATCGTACCTATGAGGGATTGAAACCCTGGCGACACAGTTCCACGATCTGCTGTTCCACCGTTTTTATCGTACCTATGAGGGATTGAAACATCACTGCAAGCACGCCATTTTTCAAGGCCGTGAAAGTTTTTATCGTACCTATGAGGGATTGAAACAAAAGAAGCCCTCACAGGGCAGTCGGATCATATTCGCGAGTTTTTATCGTACCTATGAGGGATTGAAACAATAGTGATGCGAGCAATTGTAAATCAATTCCGCACGGGTTTTTATCGTACCTATGAGGGATTGAAACGTTGCGGGAACGGCACAATCGCATATGAAGCAATTGAGGTTTTTATCGTACCTATGAGGGATTGAAACATGAGTGTAGTAATCAATGTATCATCATCGCTAAAATCGTTTTTATCGTACCTATGAGGGATTGAAACTCCCAGAAGAGCTTTAACCCAACAGCACAAACTATTGAGGTTTTTATCGTACCTATGAGGGATTGAAACTTCAAATTCATTTATTTTCATTGTCATCCCTCATATCGTTTTTATCGTACCTATGAGGGATTGAAACTAAAATTCAATCCCAATCCTAAACGAACCGGCCGGGTTTTTATCGTACCTATGAGGGATTGAAACAGTACGGCCTGCCCGATTTTATCTAAAGCATCCTCGTTTTTATCGTACCTATGAGGGATTGAAACTCTAAATCGTCAAGCATACGTTGCAAATCCGGTCTTTCGAGTTTTTATCGTACCTATGAGGGATTGAAACTCCATCTAAATCCTCTCCTTTTGTTTCACGTTATCGTTTTTATCGTACCTATGAGGGATTGAAACTGATGTCGCCGACATAGGCGCAAGCATCACCGATAAGTTTTTATCGTACCTATGAGGGATTGAAACCATAAGTAGTTAAATAAAACCCATAGCCGGCTTTTGTTTTTATCGTACCTGCGTGGGACTAAAGCACTATACAGTACAGCACAACTTTTTCTGTTCCCCATGCAGGATTTTCACCCCCTGTTTGCGAATGGATAGAATCGAACACGTTCAAAGAGGGGTGATCGAATGGCCATTGACCATGACCGATTGTTCAAAGAGCTGATTCAAACGTTCTTCGAAGAGTTTCTTCTCCTCTTTTTCCCCGACATCCACGAACACATCGATTTCCGCCATTTGTCCTTTTTGTCCGAAGAACTGTTTACCGATGTCACGGCAGGCGAAAAATACCGCGTCGATCTATTGGTCGAGACGAAGCTGAAAGGGGAAGACGGGCTGATCATTGTTCATGTGGAGAATCAAAGCTACGTGCAACCATCGTTTCCAGAGCGCATGTTTATCTATTTCAGCCGTTTGTTTGAAAAATACCGCACCCGCATCGTTCCGATCGCTGTCTTCAGCTATGAGGCCCTTCGCGAGGAACCGTCCGTGTTCTCAATCGAGTTTCCCTTTGGCGACGTGCTGCAGTTTCGCTTTTTCCCCGTGGAGCTGCGCAAGAAACATTGGCGGGACTACATCCGGCATGACAATCCGATTGCGGCTGCCCTTCTTAGCAAAATGGGGTATACTGAAAGTGAGAAAGTCGAGTTGAAAAAAGAGTTTTTGCGCATGTTGGTGCGATTGGAGCTGGATGAAGCGAGGCAGCGGCTCTTGTTGGGCTTTTTTGAAACATATGTGAAGTTGTCGGAGGAGGAAGAGCAACAACTACAAAGAGAGGTGAGGGCGATGGAAACGAAAGAAAAAGAGCAAGTGTTGGAGCTGATCATTTCCTATGAGCAAAAGGGAAGGAAACAGGGGATAAAACAGGGAATGAAACAGCTGATCCGCAACATGGCGCGCAAAGGAATGAAGGCGGAAGACATTGCTAGGTTGGTGGATCTTCCAGAGCAAGATGTTCGGGAATTGCTTGAAGAGTAGGGGAATCCAATACAAAAGGCGGCCATCTAACGAGGACAGTTGGCGGTGGCAAAAGAGGTAGAGGAAATCACTGATTCGTAAGTGATCGATTGTAGAAAACGGATGATCGTCCGGTCACATGAAAGATGAGGAACGAACGTCAGAAAGTATGCACTGTACCAACGTTTTATGTACCGTCGGCCTTGAAGGCTGGCGGTCTTTTTTTGTTTTGAGACTCCAGCGTTCCGCTAGGTGCTTGATATCAGGTCTGATTATACCTCCATGAACAAAATGCACAAAATTCATTTTATTTTCAAAAACTTCACGCTCATCCCGCGGCATGGTAAGGTTGTGATTGAAAACGTTATCAAAAAACAAGGGGGCAAGGGAGAAATGAAGAAAACGAAATGGTGGGGATTGCTCGCCGCAGGGATGATGACACTGGCTTTGGCGGCCTGTGGGGGCAATGAATCGGCGGGGTCGAAATCATCCGGTTCGAACTCTGGCTCATCGGCCTCAAACTATCCGACGAAGCCGATTACGATTGTTGCTCCGTCTGGGGCGGGCGGCGGTTGGGATTTAACGGCCCGCGCCATTACGAAAGTGCTCGATGAGACGGGGCTCGTCAAACAAACGATGACGGTCGAAAATAAACCGGGCGGCGGCGGGGCGGTCTTTATGGCTGAGTACGCCACCCAGGATGTCAAAAACGATTACAAACTGTTTGTCAACTCGCCGCCGATTATCATCAACAACCTGAAAAAAGAAGGGAACAGCCCGTTCGGCTACAAAGACACAACCCCGCTCGCCCAGTTGACAAAAGACTTTGGCGCGATTGTCGTGAAAGCAGATTCCAAATTTCAGTCGTTGACCCAATTGCTCGATGCCATTAAACAGGACCCGAAATCGGTCACTGTCGCTGGAGGGTCGGCGCCAGGGTCGATGGACCACTTAGTGGCGATTTTGCCGATCTATAAGTCGGGCATCGATCCGAAATCAGTCAAGTATGTTTCGTACGATGGCGGCGGAGAAGCGATGGCGGCGCTGCTTGGCGGCAATGCGGATGTGATTGCGACGGATGCGTCTTCGGTTGGGGAATATTTGAAGGCCGGCAAAGTGCGGGTGTTGGCGGTTTCGGCTCCAGAACGCCTCGGCGGAGTGCTGAAAGACGTGCCGACGATGAAAGAGCTTGGCGTTGATGCCGAGTTTACGATTTGGCGCGGCGTGTTCGGGCCGAAGGAAATGTCTTCGGAAGCAAAAGCGTTTTGGGAAGAGACATTGAAAAAACTGTCTGAGCATGAAAAATGGAAAGAAGAGCTGCAAAAACAAGGTTGGGAAGCAGAGTACCGCAATTCGGAAGAGTTTACGAAATTTTTGCAAGAGCAAGAGCAGCAAGTCGGCGACCTGCTGAAGTCGCTTGGGATGCATAAATAACTCGAGGGGGAAGAGCATTCTTCCCCTTTTTCCAAAAGCGGGAGGGAAAGCGATGAACAAAACGGCTGACCGGATCGCGGCGGTGGCGTTTTTGGCTGTGGGCGCTTTGTTTATGGTGGAAAGTTTGCGCATATCGAAAAGCGCCTACGGCAGCGCTGTCGGGCCGAATGTGTTTCCGTTTTTGCTTGGACTTGTGTTGGTTTTATTAAGCATAAAACTGCTGTTTGAGACAAGAAATTATTCAGGCGCAACAGGGGAGAAACTGCCGCGGCAATATAAAAAGTTTCTTGTCATTTTCATCGCCGCCATTTTCTATGCGGCGTTGCTTGAAACGGTTGGATATGTGATCACGACATTTCTCTTTCTTGTCATCGGCTTTCAAACGATGGAAAAAGGGGCGCTGTGGAAATCGATCGCCATTGCGGCTGGTTTTTCGTTAGGCGTATATGGCCTTTATGTGAAACTGTTGCAAGGAACATTGCCGAGCTGGCCGATTTGGTTCCAATGAAAGGAGGGGCATCATGGACACACTATCGTTTTTGTTTGACGGATTTCAGACGGCGCTTCAGCCGCATAACTTGCTGTTTGCGTTTATCGGGGTGTTGATCGGCACGGCGGTCGGCGTGCTTCCTGGGATCGGACCGATGAGCGGGGTGGCGCTGCTCATTCCGGTGACGGCGTCGATGACATCGGGTTTGAGTCCCGAGCAGGCGGCCGCCAGTTCGATCATTTTGTTGGCCGGCGTCTATTACGGGGCGATGTACGGCGGGTCGACGACGTCAATTTTGTTAAACACGCCCGGGGAATCATCGTCTGTTGTCACGACGCTGGACGGCTACCAAATGGCGCGGCAAGGCCGGGCCGGGGCGGCGCTGGCGATTGCGGCGATCGGCTCGTTTGTGGCGGGGATTGTGTCGCTCATCGGCCTTGTATTATTAGCGGAGCCGCTGTCCAATGTCGCCTTGAAGTTCGGTCCGGCGGAGTATTTTTCGCTTATGCTGCTGGGGCTCGCCGCGGTGAGCGGACTGGCTGGCAAATCGATGACGAAAGCATGGATCATGACAGTGTTCGGCTTGTTGCTTTCCACGATCGGGCTCGACAACGTCTCTGGCGTCGCACGCTTCACGTACAATATTTCCTATTTGTATGGGGGGCTGGAGTTTTTAACCGTAGCGGTCGGGTTGTTTGCGTTGGGAGAAGTGTTTAGAGCGATTCTCCATCGGGAAACGAACGAAGGGGAAATTGCTAAAATCGGGCGCATCTTGCCAACCAAATCGGACTTGAAGGAAAGTGCCGGACCGATCGCCCGCGGGTCGCTGCTCGGATTTTTCATCGGCGTGCTGCCGGGAGCCGGAGCGACGTTGGCCTCATTTTTCTCTTATATTCTTGAAAAGAAAATCAGCAAACATCCAGAAAAATTCGGCCAAGGGACGATCGCCGGCGTCGCGGCGCCCGAGTCGGCGAACAACGGTGCGTCTGGAGGCGCGATGATTCCGCTGTTGACGCTCGGGATTCCGGGGTCCGGGACGACGGCGATTTTGATGGGAGCGCTCATTATGTACAACGTCCAGCCAGGTCCGCTGTTGTTTGATGAACATCCGGCTGTCGCCTGGGGATTGATTGCGAGCATGTTCATTGGAAATGTGATGTTGTTAATTCTCAACATGCCGCTTGTGAAACTATTTGCGAAAATCATCCAAACACCGACGAAGTATTTGTTGCCGCTCATTATCGCCATCTCTGTATTCGGCGTGTATGCGGTGCAAGTGACGACGTTTGATGTGTTTCTGTTGTTGGCATTTGGCTTGCTCGGCTATTGGCTCGCGGAACACGATTACCCGCTCGCGCCTCTTGTATTGGGGCTTGTGCTGGGGCCAATGATTGAAAACAACATGCGCCGGGCGTTGACGGCATCCAACGGGGACTATCTCGTGTTCGTTGAAAAGCCGATTTCGCTCGTCTTGTTGGTCATCGCCTTATTGTGGATTGCCGTGCCGTTTTTCATGAAATTACGAGGAAAAACCGTCATTGTCAATGAAGATATGTAATAATAGAAAGAAAGGCTTTCTTCCTTTAGTGGAGGATGGTCTTTCTTTTCATTTTTCCGTTTGGAGGACAGCACGATGAAACTGCAAACACGGTTGATGATGATCATTTGTTCGCTGCTTTTGTTTGTCATCGTGTTTCTTACGTTTTTATTCCAACATATGTTCGCGGAGACTATCAAACAACAAATCGGCATGCGGGCGCTGAACGTGGCGGAAACCGTCGCGTCCACCCCGCTTGTGCGCGAGGCGTTCCGCGACCCCGATCCGTCCGTGCGCTTGCAGCCGTTTGCCGAATATATTCGCCGAAAGACAGGGGCGGAATACGTCGTCATCGGCAACCGCCAAGGAATCCGCTATGCTCACCCGCTGCCGGACCGGATCGGCAAACCGATGGTCGGGGGCGACAACGGTGAGGTGCTCAAAGGCAAGGCCATTATTTCGGAGGCGGTCGGTTCACTCGGTCCGGCAATCCGCGGAAAAGCGCCGGTTTTGGATGAAAACGGACAGGTGATCGGCATTGTTTCGGTCGGTTTTTTGCTAGAGGATATTCGACAAACGGTGTGGTCATATAGCCTGAAGATTTTTCTCTTCTCTGTTCTTGCCCTTTTGCTCGGAGCGGTGGGGGCCGTGGCGATCGCCAAGGCGGTGAAGAAATCGATTCATGGCCTTGAACCGGAAGAAATCGGTTTGCTCTACCAAGAAAAGCAAGCGATTTTAGAGGCGATTCGCGAAGGAATGGTGGCCATCAATCAAGAGGGAACGATTACAATGGTCAACCGAACGGCACTGAAGCTGCTTGGGTATGAGAACGAACGCGATGTGCTGGGAATGCCGATCTTGCAGCTTATTCCCCACTCGAGGCTGCCTGAAGTCATTCGGACGGGGCAGGCAGAATTTGACGATGAAATGGTGTTAGGGGAAGAAACCGTCATTGCCAACCGCATTCCGATCAAAGACAAGCAAGGGCGTGTGATCGGAGCGGTATCGACGTTTCGAAACAAATCGGAATTGTATCGCTTGACCAAAGAGTTATCGCAGCTTCGCAGTTATGCCGATGCCTTGCGCGCGCAAACGCACGAATTTTCCAACAAGCTGTATTTGATCTCTGGCCTGATTCAACTGGAATCGTATGAGGAAGCGCTTGAACTGATCGCAAAAGAGACCGACTTGCAACAAAACATCGTCCGGTTTGTCATGAAAGAAATTCCGGATCCGATCATCGGCGGTCTGCTGATCGGCAAGTTCAATCGCGCCAACGAGCTGAAAATTGTGTTTGAGATCGATCGGGAAAGCAGTTTCCGTGATGTGCCGCCATGGATGGACCGGGACCATCTAGTAACCATTATTGGAAATGTAGTAGATAACGCCATGGAAGCCGTTCTCCATAACGGAAAGGAAGAGAAACGGGTGGCCGTTTTTTTGACTGACCTTGGCAATGATTTGATTATTGAGGTTGAGGATAACGGATTAGGCATTGACCCAGCTGTAGCGGAACGGATCTACGAGCGCGGCTTTTCAACGAAGGCTGCCGGAGGGCGGGGGTATGGGCTTGATCTAGTGAACCGGGCGTTGACAATGCTCGGGGGGCAAATGACGTATCGATCTGAGCAAGGAGCAGGCACGGTATTTACCATCATGATCCCAAAGCGGCCAGCCCATGTCGGGCGGCAGGACCGCCAAGGCTAGAAGGAGGGAACCGATGTTGCCGATTCGTGTACTGATTATTGAAGACGACCGCCGCATTGCGGAAATCAATCGGCGCTTTGTCGAGAAAGTGAACGGTTATGAAGTGGTCGGCATCGCCACGAACGCTGAAGAGGCAAGGGAATTGACGGAGGTGTTGCGGCCAGACATGTTGTTGCTTGACGTCTATTTTCCCGATATGAACGGCCTTTCGTTTTTGAAATGGGTGCGAGAGCGTTTTTCCGATATCGATATTATTATGATCACCGCAGCACGAGAAGTGGAGGCGCTGAAGCAAGCGCTGCATGGCGGAGTGTTTGATTACATTATCAAGCCGATTATGTTTGACCGATTCGCCGACACATTGCATCGATATAAAGAGTACTATGACAAAATGCAGCGGTGGGTGAAAGAGAAAGAGTGGATTGGCCAAGAAGAGGTTGATGCCTTAATGGGAAGAGAAGTGTCCGTTAAGGAACAGCCTATGTTGCCTAAAGGCATTCAGCCGTTGACCTTAGAAAAAGTGTTGGGGGTTGTGAGACAGTGCGCAGAAGGCATCACCGCTGAAGAAGTGGGGCGGCAAATCGGAACCAGCCGGACGACGGCCCGCCGTTACTTGGAGTATCTCGTCTCCGTCGGCCAGGTGACGGCCGATATTGCCTATGGATCCGTTGGGCGGCCGGAACGAGTTTACAAGAAGAAAATGTAGGTATAGAAGGCCGGTGATTTCGTGAAAAATCACAGAAAATGGACTTTTTTCAAATAGAGAAGTCTTGCAAAATCAACGCTTCTCTTTCGGCCGAAAACAATGGATTCAGCGAAATCAGTTGTTTTTCACCAGCCTTATAGATTTTCAAAAATGAAACATCCATTATATGGAGAAAGAAAGAGAGGAGAGCGTCTTGGCTGTTTTTAGCGGCATTTTATTGCAAGTGATGGTTCCGATGTTATTGATTGTCGGCTTGGGGGCAGGGCTTCACCGCTTCTTTCATCTTGACCTCAATACGTTATCCAAATTGAACATGTACGTCCTGTTGCCGGCAGTCGCATTCATCAACGTGTATGACAGTGAGTTGAATGGAAAGGTGTTGGCGGCCATCTTAGCATTTCTCTTGTTGCAAAACAGCGGACTGATCGTTTTGAGTATGATGATGGCCAAGTTGTTCAAATTAGAACGGAGTTTGTCAGCCGTATTTCAAAACACCATTGTGTTGAACAACTCAGGTAATTTCGGCATCCCGGTCAGTCAGCTTGTATTTCATCAACATCCGCTCGGGGCGACGATTCAAATTATGGTGACGATCTTTCAAAATTTCTTGACGAATACATATGGGGTATATCGGTTCGTATCCGGGAATGGAAAAAGGGAGAAATGGACTGCGGAGATATGGAAAAATCCCGTCCTTCACGCGCTGTTGCTTGGCGTGGTCTGCCGATGGCTCCACGTCCCGATCCCATCATTTTTATGGACGCCGCTTCAGCGGGTCGCCGATGCGTTTTTAGCCATCGCCCTCTTTACGTTGGGAGCGCAAATCGCCTACGCTCGGTTTACTGCCTTGCCGCCGCTTGTGTATGTGAGTGTGTTCGGGCGCTTGATATTGTCGCCGCTGTTGGCTGGGTCTTTGATCTTTCTATTAGGAATGGATGGTGTGACGGCTCAGGCATTGCTCATTGCCAGTTCGTATCCATGTTCACGCAATACGGCGCTGTATGCGCTCGAGTATGACTGCCACCCCGATTACGCCGCCCAGGCAGTGCTGGTGTCGACCTTGTTGAGCGCCATTACCGTGACAGGCACAGTATATGCGGCCCGTCTGCTGTTTCCGATTGGCGGATGAAAACGGGGGCAAGTTGTCGTCGACCTCCAATCGTGCAAAAATCCCGGGGGATCGACGACAATGTTTTTTTGCGTCAAACTCCTACAGCCAACGCGGCTAGACCGTATTGACAGAATTTTTGAAACGTGATATTCTGAAAACAGCTCAGAGAGAAAAAGCTTGATTTGATGCGTATGGTTTGGGTTTTTATCGTACCTATGAGGGATTGAAACAAATACACCTTTCATTATTACCATCTCCTTATTTCTGTTTTTATCGTACCTATGAGGGATTGAAACACCAGCAGCGCTCCCACATGGAGGTATACGCACAGTTTTTATCGTACCTATGAGGGATTGAAACCTTCGTGTTTTAAGATAAACAATCGCTCTGGTTTTGGTTTTTATCGTACCTATGAGGGATTGAAACAAAATCGTGTACCGATGGAACCCGTCAACGATGATGAACGTTTTTATCGTACCCATGAGGAACTGAAACTGTCTCCTGCCACAGCTGAACCACCGCTGAGTTCAGCTTGTTTTACCGCTCGACATAGGAAAAGGACAAATGCGAAATGGCACATGCCAAAAAAACGCGGGGGGAAACAAGAAGGAATTCGGCCGCGAAGGGCGAATACAGTACGGTGAATCCGACATTGCAGGGAGGGAAAACGTGGCGAAGAAGCGAATTGACCATGACCGGTTGTTCAAAGAGCTGCTGTCGACATTTTTTGAGGAGTTTTTGCTTCTTTTCTTTCCCGACGTGTACGAGTACATTGACGTTCACCATCTCTCTTTCCTCTCCGAGGAACTGTTCACCGATGTGACGGCCGGAGAGAAGCACCGCGTCGACTTGTTGGTCGAAACAAAGGTGAAAGGGGAAGACGGGCTCGTCATTGTCCATGTCGAGCATCAAAGCTACACCCAGCGGACCTTCCCCGAGCGAATGTTCCTCTACTTCAGCCGCTTGTTTCAAAAATACCGCCGCCGCATTCTCCCGATCGCCATCTTCAGCTATGACGAACAATACGACGAACCTTCCTCATTGGTCATGCAGTTTCCGTTTTTGACCGTTCTTGACTTCCGCTTTTTGACGGTGGAGCTATGCAAACTGCCGTGGCGCGCGTACATCCGCCATGCCAACCCTGTCGCCGCTGCCTTGCTAAGCAAAATGGGGTATAATGAAGATGAGAAAGTCGACGTGAAAAAGGAATTTTTGCGCATGCTCGTCCGCCTTGAGCTGGATGAAGCGAAACAGCGGCTGTTGTTCGGTTTTTTCGAGACGTATTTGCGGTTATCCGAAGAGGAGGAAATCCAACTGCGACACGAGGTGAGCCAAATGGAGACGAAGGAAGCAAAGCGTGTGATGGAACTCATCGTCTCATACGAACAGCGGGGGATGGAAAAGGGAATCCAACAAGGAATCGAACAGGGGATGAAGCAAGGACGCCAACAAGGGATCGAGGAAGGGAAGCTCGACGTGGTGAAGAGAATGCTGGCGAAAGGGTACGATGTCGACACGATTCACGAACTGACTGGGCTGCCGGTCGAGACGATTGAAAAGGTGAGGCAGTAAGTCGGATGCCCCCTGGCTAGAGCGAACGTCGCCGCCCGCAATGGCGTCAAATCCCTCATAAAGGGCGGCGGCCGTCTTGTTAGAGCCTTCGGACGTTTCGTTCCCAGGGGAGGTTTTTGGAAACGCCGTGTTTTGGGAACTTTTTCGATTTATGAACGGCGTTTTTCTTTTATGATCAGTCTTCTAATTTTTTACCGTTTTCTCACGAATTTAACATAAATTAGCCAGAAGTCCTCCACCTCTATAGGTGGGGGATGAATGGCGTTCGGTTTTTCTGTTTTTCTCTTTCTTTTTTGGATGACAATAGAATACAATAAACATAGGAGGTGAAACCATGTATCGAACGCTGAAAACCCGTTTTCGGGCAAAGAAAGAAGTTATCCAAAAACTATTTGAATGCAATCGCATCTCCGCAGAAGTTTGGAACGAATGCATTCGTTTGGCAAAAGAACATCATTTGAAAACAGGAAAATGGATAACCAAAACGGAACTGCAAAAAGCAACAAAAGGTCGTTTTCCTATCCACAGCCAAAGCATCCAAGCCGTTGTGCATAAATATATCTTTGCCCGTGATGGGGCAAAAGAAGCACGGAAAAAAGGGGAAAAAATCAAATATCCATACAAAAAGAAAAAACACTTCAACACGAAATGGGCAAAAGATGGATTTGTTTTGCGTGAAGACGGAACGTTGGAACTGTCGCTAGGAATTTGGAATCGAAAAAGACAATCTCCTTTGGTGGTGAAAATGGATAAAGAACAAATTCCAAAGGGTCAAGTGAAAGAAATCGAGTTGGTCTATGACCGTGGTTTGTGGCTTTGTTTATCGTATGAAGATGGAAAAGAACCAAAAGAGAATAAAAATCAAAACCGTGTCGCTATTGACTCAGGGGAAATTCACACCATCGCAGCCGTTTGTGAAAATGGGGAAAGCCTCATTATCACAGGACGAAAAATAAGAAGCATTCATCGGTTGAGAAACAAAAAATTAAAAGAACTTCAAAAGTTGATGTCCCGTTGCAAAAAAGGCTCCAAACAATGGAAAAAGTACAATCGGGCGAAACAATACGTATTAAGTAAGAGTGAAGTGCAACTCAAAGATGCGTTGCATAAAACCACGAGACAATTTGTTCGTTGGTGTTTGGAAAACCAAGTGAAAGAAGTGGTCATTGGGGATGTCGAAGGAGTGCAACGGAACACGAAAAAGAAACGAAACAAAAAGACCAATCAGAAATTATCCAATTGGTCGTTTGGAAAACTATTTGATTATCTCAAATACAAATTGAATGCCGAAGGCATTGAAATAGAGAAAAAAGATGAAAGTTACACATCGCAAACATGCCCTGTTTGCGGGAAGAAGAATACATCTTCTTCTAGAAATTATACATGTCAATGCGGATACAAACAACACCGTGATATCCATGGGGCAATGAATTTATTTGCCAAAGTATATTATGGCGAAATTCGCCCGTTGGAATTTACGGTCAAACCGTTTACGTATCGACGGATTGCATAAGCAAGAAGTCGTAGATGGCGAGTTCCCGCCCATGAGTATCGATGATACTCATGTTGCCTGTCGTTCCCAACGAGACCGATGCCAGGCGTTGCCTGCAGATAGGCTGCCAACCAGTCTATCGTGCATCCACCCCGAAGGGAAAACAGGAAACTCCTACTTCTGTAAGTAGGAGAGGTTCATAAACCATAAAAACAGCTAAAATAACGACACCTATAAAAAGGTAGCCTAAAATAGACGTCATGGTAGTCAGCATGTCCCATTCTCCTTTTTGTTAATTGGTATCGGTATACAATTGTGCTTGTGAAGCTCTAATAAACTCATTATGTTCTTCTGCGGCTTTCACAGATGTTTCAGAAACGCCAAACGATAATGTAGAAAATACTAAAACAAACGACAGGTAAAAATAGGTATTTGTTCATAAAAATGAATCAATGCATTGCTTAGTGCAAAATGAAAGTACAATCTATGAAGCCGTTTGGCGCGATCCATTCGGGCGGAATGACATCACTCGATCGGCAAGCTGTCACGGCCGTATACCATTCATTGATTTTTAGATTTCAAACAAAAACTATTGTAAACCGCTTTCACTTGGTTTATAATAAAGCTAAACCGGTTTATGAAAACGCTTTTGAACTAAATCGATTTAGTACGAGAGAGGGATCCCTTTTGAAAAAAGTAACGATGGCCGATGTCGCGAAATTGGCCAACGTTTCGAAAAGCACCGTGTCGCAATATTTGAATAAACGCTATGAATATATGAGTGAGGAAACGAGAAAGCGCATCGCTGAGGCGATCGAAGAGCTTGGGTATCAGCCGAACATCATCGCCCGCAGTTTGAAGCAAAAGACGACAGCGACCATTGGCGTGATTGTTTTTAATATGCTTCATATGATGACAACGCAAGTGCTGCACGCCATTGAAGAGGAATGCCAAAAGCGCGGGTTTCAAGTCATTGTCTGCAATTCCGGCGATGATCCGGACAAGGAGAAAACATATGTCGATACGCTGCTGGCGAAGCAAGTGGACGGGCTGATCGTGTTTCCGACAGGAAAGAACGAGGACGTCTACCGCCGTCTTGTCGAGGAACAGTTTCCGCTTGTGTTTGTCGACCGGATGGTGCCGGGAGTGGAGGCGGACAGCGTGCTTCTGGATAACTTCGCTGCCGCGGAGATGGCAGTCGATTATTTCGCTTCCAACGGTTATCGGCGCATCGCTATTGTCACCCCTCCGCTTGTCCCTTACAACGTGCCGCGGATGGAGCGGTTGGAAGGGTTTCGGGCGGCCATGGAGAAAAGGGGATTTGAAGTTGGCGATCAAAACGTCATCGCCGCTGAACCTGCCGCGCTGCCTGGGGAGCTGAAGAAGCGGTTCATGGAATCGGAGCGGCCGAACGCCTTGTTTGCGATCAACGACTTGACGTTGATGGGGGTTTTGCGGTTTGTGAAAGACGCAGGGGTTCGTGTGACGGATGAGGTGGCGATCATCAACATCGATGATGTACCGTTTGCCGACATTTACACGCCGGCGCTGACGACGATCGCCCAGCCGACGTTTGCGATGGGGAAAAAAGCAGCTGAGCGCGTGTTTGAACAAATGAAAGCGAAAAAAGCCGACGGTCCGCGCGTATTTCGTTTCTCCCCGACATTGATGGAACGGACATCGATCAGGCGGGGGAAGGCATGAAGAAGGGAGGAGAAACGATGGCGATTCACGGGGACGTCGTCATTGGGATTGATATTGGGACGACAAGTACGAAAGCGGTCGTGTTTGACGGGCGGGGGAAGGTGCTGGCTTCTCACGCTGTCGACTATCCGATCATCCAGCCGCATCCGGGGTTTGCCGAGCAGGATCCCGATGAACTGTTCGCGGCGGTCGTTCAAGCGGTCGGGGCGGTGACGATCCGCCACGGCATCCGCCCAGCGCAAGTGAAAGCGATGGGCTTGAGTGCGGCGATGCACTCGATTATGGCGCTTGACGAGTCGGGGCGGCCGCTCACCCGCCTCCTCATCTGGGCGGACAACCGAAGCGTGGCTCAAACGGAGCGGCTGTTGAAAGAGCAAAACGGGCTTGCCATTTATCGGCGGACGGGCACGCCGATCCATCCAATGTCGCCGCTATCGAAATTGCTTTGGCTCAAGGAAGAGCAGCCGGACGTATTTCAGCGAGCACGGCGGTTTGTGTCGGTGAAAGATTATGTGCTGTATCGCCTGTACGGTGACTATGTCGCCGACCATTCCATGGCATCGGCGACGGGTTTATTCCGGTTGGACACGCTCGATTGGGACGAGGAGGCGCTCGCCCTTGTCGGCATTCGCCGCGAGCAACTTCCGCAGCTCGTTCCCGCCACTCACATCATGACTGGGATGAGAAGAGAATGGGCGGAAAAAATGGGAGTCGCTTCGGATGTGCCTGTTGTCATCGGGGCGAGCGACGGCGTGCTCGCCAACGTCGGCGTCGGGGCGGTGCTCCCAGGTGAAGCGGCCATCACGATCGGAACGAGCGGGGCGGTGCGGACGATTGCGGCAAAACCGACGACCGATGAAAAAGGGCGGACGTTTTGTTATGCGTTGACGCCCGGCTATTGGGTCGTCGGCGGACCGACGAACAACGGCGGAATTTTGCTTCGCTGGCTGCGCGACGAGTTCGGCGCCCAGGAGCGGGAAGTGGCGAAAAAGCTCGGCATGGATCCGTATGACTTGTTGACGAAATACGCGGAACGCGTCCCGCCGGGGGCGGAAGGGCTTGTGTTTTTGCCGTTTTTGTCAGGCGAGCGGGCGCCGCATTGGAACGCGAATGCGCGCGGGACATTTTTCGGCCTCGGCCTTCATCATAAGCGCGAGCATTTCATCCGCGCTGTCATGGAAGGCGTCTGCTTCAGCATTTTGTCTGTCGCTTTGGCCATTCGCGATGTCACGGGGCCGATGTCGGAAATCCGCGTCTCAGGCGGATTTGCCAAATCGCCGTTTTGGCGGCAAATGCTTTCTGATATGCTCGGCAAACCGCTCATCGTGCCGCAGACGCACGAGGCGTCGGCGCTGGGGGCGGCTGCGGTGGCGCTTTACGCGTTAGGCGAGCTGCCGTCGCTCGAAACGGTGAAAACGTGGATCGACACGACAGCCCGTCATGAACCGAAGGAAGAACATACGCTCCTTTACGCTGAACTGTTTGATTTGTATGCCCGCTTGTATGAGCGATTGAAAGAGGAATTTGACATCATCGCTGCGTTTCAGCGGCGGAGTGGGTAAAGGGAGGAAGACTAAATCGATTTAGCTGGCTATGATCGGGCGCTAAATCGATTTAGCCCTTTCCTTCAAAGATCTGAAAACGTTTGCTTTGTTCACTAAATCGATTTATCTCAAAGATAAAGGGGGAGCTTGTGATGGAAATCGCCATTGTTGTTGCTGCTATTATCGTGTTATTATTGCTCATTACTATGGCGAAAATGCATCCGTTTGTCGCACTCATTTTAGTGTCCGTCGGCGTCGGACTGGCGATGGGCATGCCGCTTATCGCGCCGTCTCCGGAAACGCCGGGCATCATTGACTCGATCAAGGCGGGGCTTGGCAACACGCTCGGCTTTTTGGCGATCGTCTTGGCGCTCGGGACGATGCTCGGCAAAATGATGGCCGAATCAGGCGGCGCCGAGCGCATTGCGAAAACGTTGATCGACCGCTTTGGCCAAAAACGCGTCCATTGGGCGATGATGGTCGTCGCCTTTTTAGTCGGCATTCCGGTCTTTTTCCAAGTCGGGTTTGTCTTGCTTATTCCGCTCGTCTTTACGATCGCGATGGAAACGGGCATTTCACTTGTGACGATCGGCATTCCGCTTGTCGCTGGTTTGTCTGTCGTGCATGGGCTTGTCCCGCCGCACCCAGCCGCGATGGCGGCAGTCGGCATTTTTAAGGCGGATGTCGGAAAGACGATTCTCTATTCAATCATCGTCGGTCTGCCGACGGCGATCATTGCTGGGCCGCTGTACGGAAAATGGATTGGCTCGCGCCTGTATAAAAAAGTGCCGGCGGAGATTGCCGAACAGCTTGTGCAGCATAAAGAAGCACGTGAACTCCCTGGCTTTGGCAATACGCTGTTCACGATTTTGCTTCCGGTCATTTTGATGTTGGTTGCTTCCATCGCCAATGTCACGCTTGATCAAAAGTCGGAAGCAGCGAAAGTGCTGCGTTTTATCGGCGACCCGATTGTTGCGCTCTTGATCGCGACGGTTTATTCGTTCTTCAGCCTTGGCTACGCCCGCGGCTTCAACCGCGATGCCGTGCTGAAATTCGCCAACGACTGCCTCGGCCCGGTCGCGAACATCCTGCTTGTCATCGGGGCGGGCGGCGCATTCAATAAAGTGCTGCTTGATTCCGGCATCGGCGAACAAATCGCGGAAGTGGCGAAACACTCGCACTTCTCTCCGCTCCTGTTAGGCTGGGGCATTGCGGCGCTCATTCGCGTAGCGACGGGATCGGCGACCGTCTCGATGATGACCGCTGCCGGCATCGTTGCCCCCATCGCGGCTACCATGCCGGGAACGAATATGGAACTGCTTGTCTTGGCGACCGGCGCGGGTTCGTTGATCTTGTCGCACGTCAATGACTCCGGCTTCTGGATGATCAAAGAATATTTCGGCATGACGGTGAAAGAAACGCTCATGACATGGACAGTCATGGAAACGATTATTTCGGTGGTGGCGTTTGTCTTCATTTTGTTATTGAATATGGTCCTCTAGCCTTTCCAATGCAAGACGCCTGTTTTTTAGGAGAACGGGCGTCTTATTTTTATATGTCCTTTTGTTATATTTTATATTATAATTATGTAATAAAAAATGACATAAGGAGTGACGCCTGTTGATTTTTGCGAGACGTGCGGAACGAAAAATAAAGCGCGAACTGGATCAGCCTCGACGTGAGGAAACGCAGGGAGGACCGCAACAAATTGCAAGGCAAATTGTTGTGGCGGTTGATCAGCTCAAAGCAGCGATGGAACAGATGAAGATGGCGGCACTTTCGCTGAATGACATTTCCGATTCAAGCCGGAATAGTGCGGCAGAGCTGATGGACCATAGCGAGAAAACGGTGGAGTATACAGAAAAAGTGGCGAAAAAAATGCGGGCAATCGAGGAAGCGGCGAAAGACATTGCTGCCTCTTCAAACGACATTCATGCAAGCAGCCGGCAGTTTTCTGAACAATGGTTGCATTCATGGAATTCATTAGAAACGTTGCAAAAGGAAATTCGAGCATTGCGCTCCCAACATGAAACGTTGTTGAAACAAATGAATCACCTCGTTCATCATTCTCAACGCATCAATCAAATTATATCGGCGATCGGCGAGATTTCGCAGAAAACGAAAATTTTGTCGCTCAATGCCAATATTGAGGCGGCTCGTGCGGGAGAACATGGGCGCGGGTTTGCGGTCGTCGCGCGGGAAATCGGCATGTTGGCGAATCAAACGTCGGAAGCTGTCCAGCAAACACAGGATATTTTGTCCCTTATTCAACGCGAAATCGCAGCGACAACCGATATCGTTCGCGAAGAAACAAAGCAAATCGATGTCGAAGAGAAAGAAATGGAAGCGATTATGTCGTTCCTTCATTCGCTGCATCGACAGCTGAATGATATGACGGACCTCGTCTCCTCTTCTGTCCGGTCAGCGTCTGGACAGTCGGACAGCGTGAAAGAAATCGCCGTTCTCCTAGAAGAAATCGTGCAATTGAGCCGGGAAAATCAACGGTTTGTCGAGCGAGTGACGGCGGATATGAACGAACAGCACGAGAGCGTCGGACAGATTTTACGCATTAACGAAGCGCTGCAAAAGACAGCGGAGGAGCTGCAGCAAACGGTCGGGCGTGATTGGATGAGGGAAACGATTGCTGTCGATGATGCGGTCGTGAAAAACACGATTCAGAAACTATCGGCTTTGCTTCAGTCAGCTCCGTTGGAACAAATGGATGAGGCCATGCATCAACGCGTGCTGGATCGATTTTTATCTGAGAATGGAGAGATTGAGGCTGTCTGGTCGAATCGTCTTGATGGGGCGTTTGTCTATTCGAATCCGCCGGCGGGCTTGGTCAACGCCAAAGTCCGGTCGTGGTTTCAGGAAGCTTGTAGAGGAACAGTGTATGTTTCCGATCCGTATGTATCGGCATTGACGAAACATCTTTGCGTCACGGTGTCCGCTCCCATTAGGGATCATAACGGTCAAATTGTCGGAGTCATCGGAGCGGATTTGGCGCTTTCGAAATGAAAGACGCCCCAAAAAGGCGCATGTGTGCCTTTTTGGGGTGTTTTTTGTTTTTAGGCGCGATCAATTGGTTTAGAAATCATGATGCATATTTTTGTGATAATAAATATAACAAAAATATGTAATAAAATATGACAATGTTGTTGAATCAACTATATCTAGGCCTTACACTGCTAATCAAGAACACATCCTCAAGATGGTTTGCACAAAATGGATATCACTCATCACCTTTGAGGAACAAGGGAGGGAGGCCGTTTTGCCAGATGAACGAGGTATAGGGACTCATTGATTTTCAAAATGAATAGGGGGAAGGGTGTGCGAATGAAACCAACATTCATGCGGAAATTATGGTTGCTTTTATGCATCAGCGTTTTTGCCCTGGGGGGATGTGCGGCGTCATCAGCTGTTGATCAAGCCAAAAACGAAAACAAAAAGGATTCGTCTTCGGCTAGTAAAGAAGGCGGTACGGTCAAAGTCGGGATTCTCCATTCGCTGAGCGGAACGATGGCCATCAGTGAAGTGTCGCTGCGCGATGCCGAGTTAATGGCGATCGAGGAAATCAATGCATCTGGGGGGCTGCTCGGCAAGAAAATTGAACCGGTTGTGGAAGATGGGGCGT
Organism: Geobacillus sp. PK12; assembly: GCF_004123125.1. NCBI lineage: Bacteria > Bacillati > Bacillota > Bacilli > Caryophanales > Anoxybacillaceae > Geobacillus > Geobacillus sp. PK12. The sequence goes on along the minus strand of NZ_SDKL01000003.1, from coordinate 47,527 downwards.
CGGACTGGCCGACATTTGCCGAAAAGGCGAAAAAATTGCTGCAAAAAGATCAAGTGGCCGCCATTTTTGGCGGTTGGACATCGGCGAGCCGCAAGGCGATGCTTCCGGTTGTGGAGCAAAACAACGGGCTGCTTTGGTATCCGGTGCAATATGAAGGGATGGAGTCGTCTCCGAACATCTTTTACACTGGGGCGACGACGAATCAACAAATCGTTCCAGCGGTCAGCTGGCTCCTGAAAAACCGCGGCAAAACGTTTTTCTTGCTTGGATCGGATTACGTCTTTCCGCGGACAGCGAACAAAATCATCAAGGCCCAGTTGAAGGCCGAAGGTGGACAAGTGGTCGGGGAAGAATATACGCCGCTCGGCCATACCGATTATAGCACCATTATCAGCAAAATCAAACAAGTGAAACCGGCTGTCGTCTTCAATACGCTCAACGGCGATAGCAATGTCGCCTTTTTCAAACAGTTGAAAGACGCTGGCATCACACCGAAAGACGTGACGGTGATGTCCGTCAGCATCGCGGAAGAAGAAATACGCGGGATCGGGCCGGATGTGTTGGCTGGTCACTTGGCTGTGTGGAACTATTTTCAGACGACCGATACACCGGAAAATAAGGCGTTTGTACAAAAGTATAAAGAAAAGTACGGGCAAGACCGCGTGACCGATGATCCGATTGAAGCGGCGTATACAGCCGTTCATTTATGGGCCGAAGCAGTGAAAAAAGCCGGCTCCTTTGATGTGGATCAAGTGAAAAAAGCGGCGGCCGGCCTTGAATACAAGGCGCCGGAAGGAACGGTGAAAATTGATGGGGAAACGCAGCATTTATGGAAAACGGTGCGCATTGGTGAAATCCAAGCGGACGGACAATTCAAAGAGTTATGGAATTCCGGTCAGCCGGTGAAGCCGGATCCGTATTTAAAAAGCTACCCATGGGGGAAAGGATTAAGTGAATAGTTGCATGGGGAGGAAGGCATGTCCTTCCTTCTCGCCCAGCGGACATGAGAGGGGGGATGGCGATGTTCATTGACCAATTATTCAACGGGCTGAGCGTCGGTTCGATTTTGCTTTTGATCGCCATTGGGTTGGCGATCACCTTTGGATTGATGGGCGTCATCAATATGGCGCACGGTGAACTGATGATGGTCGGCGCGTACACAACCTACGTCATTCAACAAATCTTTGCCCATCATGCGCCGCAATCAGCGGGGATGTACTTTGTCATTGCCATTCCGTCGTCGTTTCTCATCGCTGCCTTGTTTGGGTGGGGGTTGGAAAAAAGCTTGATCCGCCATTTGTACCACCGCCCGCTGGACAGTTTGTTGGCGACATGGGGGATCAGTTTGATTTTGCAACAGACCGCCCGCCTTATCTTTGGGGCGCCCAACGTGGCGGTTGTGCCGCCAAGCTGGCTGGATGGCGGAATCCGCTTGTTTGGGGCAGTGTTTCCGTATAAACGGTTGTTTATTCTTTGCCTTGTGTTGGCGATCGTTTTCTTTCTCTATATGTATTTAATGAAAACACGAGCTGGCCGACGCATTCAGGCTGTCACCATGAACCGGTCGATGGCAGCCTGCCTCGGCATTGCCACGCAAAAGGTCGATGCTTACTCGTTTGCCATCGGTTCAGGGTTGGCGGGGGTGGCGGGATGCGCGTTGACCTTGCTTGGGCCGATCGGGCCGACGATCGGCACATACTATATTGTCGATGCTTTTATGGTCGTCATTTTAGGAGGAGTGGGAAAACTGGCTGGGACGATGCTGGGAGCGTTTGGCATTGGTTTGATTTCGACGTTCGTCGAATATTCCACAAGCGCCACCATCGCCAAAGTCATTGTGTTCGTTCTCATTATTGCGTTCTTGCAATGGAAACCGTCCGGTCTTCTTAGCTTGAGGACGCGGTCGCTCGATTGAGGGGAGGAAGCATCGTGAACAAACGTTGGGGATACTGGCTGTTTTTCGCCGCTTTGTTTCTTGCGCCATTTTATTTAACGGAGTTCCGCTTGTCCCTGCTCGGCAAATTTCTTTGCTTTGCCATCGTGGCGGTCGGCATTTCTCTCATTTGGGGATATACCGGCATTTTGAGCCTCGGCCATGGGGTGTATTTTGGATTGGGTGCTTATTGCATGGCGATGTATTTGAAGCTCGAAGCTTCGCAAGGGCATTTGCCTGATTTTATGGAGTGGAGCGGCGTGCGTGAACTGCCGTGGTTTTGGAAGCCGTTTGCGCATCCTGTCGTGGCCATCGCCGCTGCGATCGCTCTTCCTACGTTGCTCGCTGCGCTATTAAGCTATTTCACGTTTAAAAATCGGATTCAAGGCGTCTATTTTTCTCTCCTTTCCCAGGCGGTTGTTGTCGTGTTTGTTACGCTGTTTATCGGCAAGCAAGAATGGACGGGTGGAACGAACGGCTTGACCAATTTTTCGACCGTGTTCGGCTTTTCGTTATCATCGCCGCTTACGCAAATTGTGTTGTATTGGCTGACAGCAGCTGTTCTTGCCCTCATTTTCGTTATGACGCGCCGTCTAACGACTGGTCGGCTAGGAAAAGTGCTCATTGCCATTCGCGACGCTGAAAATCGGGTTCGTTTTTTAGGGTTTAATCCGACCGTCTATAAAGTGTTTGTGTATAGTTTGTCAGCCGCCTTTGCCGGAGTGGCAGGCGCATTGTTTGTCCTGCAAGTCGGGCTCATTTCCCCGGAGATGATGGGGATTATTCCTTCAATCGAAATGGTGCTGTGGGCTGCTGTCGGCGGACGCCACTCGCTCATGGGCGCGATTATGGGCGCGATCGTCATGAACACGGCGAAAAGCTTTTTAAGCGAAAATTATCCAGATCTATGGCTGCTTTTGTTAGGCGCCTTGTTTGTCGTTGTTGTGCTGTTTGTTCCGAAGGGATTGGCGGGCATTTATGAATCGCTCGCTGCCGTTCGCATCAAAGAAAAAAGGGGGCATGAATGTGAAGCCCGTGTTGATGTGTCGTGACGTCGTCGTTGACTTCGATGGATTTCGCGCTTTGCAAGGTGTTGATCTCGCGGTTTACCCTCATGAAGTGCGGTTTTTGATCGGCCCGAACGGAGCGGGAAAAACGACGCTGCTCGATGTCATTTGCGGGCGGACGAGAGCGACGGACGGGCGGGTGCTGTTTTTCTCCCATGACATCACGCAACGGCCGGAATACGAGATCGTGCAAATAGGCATCGCCCGGAAGTTTCAAAGCCCTTCCATTTTTCCGTTTTTGACGGTATGGGAAAATATGGAGTTAGCCATGCGACAAGATCGGCGTCTGCGTTCCGTTTTGCGGGCGAAGTTGACTGGAGAAGAGAAAGAAATGATGGCGGCACAGCTAGAGAAAATTGGATTGCTCGATGAACGTCATCGCTTAGCGGGCTCACTGTCTCATGGCCAAAAGCAGTGGTTGGAAATCGGCATGCAGCTCATTCAGCGTCCGCAGCTCCTCCTATTGGATGAGCCGATCGCCGGCATGAGTGCGGCGGAGCGGGAGCGCACGGGGGAATGGCTCCATGAAATGGCCGAACATTGTGCGGTCATTATTGTCGAGCATGATATGGACTTTGTCCGCCGCTATTCCAAACAAGTGACAGTCATGCATGAAGGAAAAGTATTGTGCGAAGGATCGATGGATGAAGTGCAGCAAAACGAACAAGTGATCGATGTGTACCTTGGAAGGGGGAAAAACGCGTGCTGCGCCTCCGGGATGTAACGGCTGGCTATGACGGAAGTGTGGTGCTCGATCATGTTGACATGGATGTTCCTCTTGGCCGGGTGACGGCGGTGTTGGGCAGAAACGGAGTTGGCAAAACGACGTTGATGAAAACGATCATCGGGTTGATTCGCCCGATGTCAGGCGTCATCGAATGGGAGGGGGAAGATATCACGCGATGGCCGCCGGAGCGGCGGGCGCGAGCGGGGATCGGCTATGTGCCGCAAGGGAGGGAAATTTTTTCGGCGTTGACGGTGGAGGAAAATATTCTTCTCGGGCTGGAAGCGCAGGCCGAAAAAGTCCGTCCCCAGCCGACCCTTGATGAAATGTACGCGCTGTTCCCGATTTTAAAAGAGATGCGCCAGCGAAAAGGAGGGGATTTAAGCGGCGGACAGCAGCAACAGTTGGCCATTGCCCGCGCGTTGGCCGGCCGGCCGAAACTGCTCTTGCTTGATGAACCGATGGAAGGCATTCAGCCCTCGATCGTTGCGTTGATTCATGATGTGATTATGAAAATTGCCAAAGAAAAGCAGGTTGGCATCATATTGGTCGAACATAACGTGGAGCTGGCGTTTTCTTGTGCCGATCGTTTCTATATTTTGGATCGCGGCGCTGTCGTGGCGAAAGGGGATGTCGATGGGGCTGATTTGACTTATATTCAATCGTTTCTTGCTGTTTAAGCAGCAGACAGCGGTGTTAGCGAATGAGAGATTTTTTGAACCTGCGAGTATAGTCGGGAGCATTCAAGAGGGGGGAAGAGATGAGTGAAACTGACTCCGCGTGAACAGGAAAAGCTGCTGATCGTCGTTGCCGCTGATTTGGCGCGCCGCCGGAAAGAGCGGGGCTTGAAGCTAAATTATCCGGAAGCGGTGGCGCTCATTACGTATGAACTGATGGAAGGAGCCCGCGACGGGCGGACGGTGGCGGAGTTGATGCAATACGGCGCGACGATTTTGACGCGCGATGATGTGATGGAAGGCGTCGCTGACATGATCGACGAGATTCAAGTCGAGGCGACGTTTCCGGACGGCACGAAACTCGTCACGGTCCACCAGCCGATCCGGTCGTAATAGCGCCGGCCGATTCCGATGAAGGTGGATAAAGGAGTGATCTTATGATCCCAGGAGAATACCGATTGCGCGACGAACCGATTGTGTGCAACCGGCAAAAGCCGGTTACGAAGCTGACGGTCATAAACCGCGGCGACCGCCCGGTGCAGGTCGGTTCCCATTTTCACTTTTTTGAAGTCAATTCGTTTCTCGAATTTGACCGACAGGCCGCATACGGAAAACATTTGAATATCCCAGCCGGGACAGCGGTCCGTTTTGAACCCGGGGATGCGAAGCAAGTGGAGCTTGTCCCGTTCTCCGGCAAGCGCCGGGTGTACGGATTAAACAATATGGTCAATGGTCCGCTTGATGACAACGGGAAGGAGGGGGCAAGAGAATGAGTTTTTCCATGTCAAGACGGCAATACGCGGATATGTTTGGACCGACGACCGGGGACTGCATCCGGTTGGCGGACACAGACTTATGGATTGAAATTGAGCATGACTATACCGTTTACGGCGATGAAGTGAAATTCGGCGGCGGGAAGGTGATTCGCGACGGGATGGGGCAACATCCGCTCGCAACCCGCGACGAAGCGGTCGATTTAGTGTTGACGAACGCCGTCATCGTTGATTACACCGGCATTTACAAAGCCGATATCGGGATCAAAGATGGAAACATCGCCGCCATCGGCAAGGCGGGGAATCCGCTGTTAATGGACGGCGTCAATATTGTCATCGGCGCCTCAACGGAAGTGATCGCGGCCGAAGGGAAAATCGTGACCGCTGGAGGAGTGGATGCCCATATCCATTTCATTTGCCCGCAGCAAATCGAAACCGCCCTGTCATCCGGCATTACGACGATGATTGGCGGCGGGACCGGACCGGCGACCGGAACGAATGCCACGACGTGCACGCCGGGAGAGTGGAACATTTACCGGATGCTTGAAGCCGCCGAAGCGTTCCCGATGAATCTTGGGTTTTTAGGAAAAGGCAACGCGTCGGCGAAAGAGCCGATCGCGGAGCAAGTGCGCGCCGGAGCGGTGGGACTCAAGCTTCATGAAGACTGGGGAACGACGGCGGCAGCGATTGATGCGTGCTTGCGAGTGGCGGATGAGTACGATGTGCAAGTCGCCATTCATACTGATACGTTGAATGAAGGCGGGTTTGTCGAGCATACACTGAAGGCCATTAACGGACGCGTCATTCATACATACCATACGGAAGGAGCCGGAGGGGGGCATGCGCCCGATATTATGAAAGTCGCCAGCTTCCCGAACATTTTGCCTTCTTCCACGAACCCGACGCGGCCGTATACGAAAAACACGCTCGATGAGCATTTAGATATGTTAATGGTGTGCCATCATTTAGATCCGTCCGTTCCAGAAGACATTGCCTTTGCCGATTCGCGCATCCGCAAAGAAACGATCGCGGCAGAAGACATTTTGCACGACATCGGCGCCTTCAGCATGATCAGTTCCGACTCGCAAGCGATGGGACGGGTCGGTGAAGTCATTTTGCGCACGTGGCAAACGGCCGACAAAATGAAAAAACAGTTTGGCCGCTTGCCGGAGGAAACGGGGCGAGGCGATAATGTCCGCGTCAAACGGTACGTAGCCAAATATACGATCAACCCGGCTATCACTCATGGCATCGCGGAGTATGTCGGGTCAGTCGAAGTCGGAAAATTCGCAGATTTGGTCGTTTGGCATCCCGCTTTTTTCGGGGTCAAGCCTGAGCTCGTCATCAAAGGCGGGATGATCGCCTACAGCGTGATGGGCGACCCGAACGCCAGCATTCCGACGCCGCAGCCCGCTCTGTACCGCCCGATGTTCGCCAACTATGGCGCCGCCGTCGCGAAAACGTCCATTACGTTTTTGTCCAAAGCGGCGTTCGAACGCGGCGTCCCTGACAAACTGCGATTGCACAAAATCGTCAAACCGGTTGGAAACATTCGTTCGTTAACGAAACACGATATGGTGTTCAACAACGCCATGCCTCAAATCGATGTCGATCCGCAAACGTATGAAGTGAAGGTCGATGGGCGGCTCATCACGTGCGAACCGGCTGAAGTTGTGGCCATGGCGCAACGATATTTTCTGTTTTGAGGTGATGATGATGATTGTAGAAACGGTTATCGGCAACATTCGAGCTCTTTCTTCTCTCCCCCCGCACATCGAACGGGTGTACATGCCAAGCGATGATTTAGTAAAACGAATTCAGCGGGTGGTGACCGACCATGGGAGGGAGATTGGCATTCGCTTGAAAGAAGCGAAAGAATTGGTAGACGGAGATGTGTTATGGATGGATGAGCATAATGCCATTGTCGTATCCGTTCTTCCCGATGATTTGCTTGTCATCCAGCCTGTTTCCATGAAACAAATGGGGGAGATTGCTCATCAGCTCGGCAACCGCCACTTGCCCGCCCAATTCGAGGAAGGGGAAATGCTCGTCCAATACGACTATTTAGTCGAAGAGCTGCTCCAGCAACTCGGCATCCCGTACAAGAGGGAAAAACGGAAAGTAAAACAAGCGTTCCGCCATATCGGGCATCGCCATGACTGACCAACAGTTGTTGTGGCTGCTGCAGCTCTCCGATTCGAATTTTCCGTCTGGAGCATTTTCCCATTCCTTTGGGTTTGAAACATACATGTACAATGAACAAATTTGCGATGCCAAAACGTTTGGCGATGTGCTTGTCGCTTATATTCAGACCCAGCTGACGTATACGGATGGATTGGCGTGCCGGATCGCCTATGAGCAGTTGGAAGTCGACCGTATGGAAGGACTGCGGCGGCTGAACGACACGCTGTTTGCTCTCTGCTTGGCGAAGGAAACGCGAGAAGGAACGAGAATGATTGGGGGGCGCTTATGGAAACTGTGCCGCGACATTTACGGAGTCGATGAATTGGATGAGATCGTGCAAACGACGCGGTCCATTCATCCGGCCATTGTGTTTGCGGCGGTTGGCCGCAAAATCGGAGCAGCCAAACAAACGACGGTGCTGACGTATTTGTTTGCTTCCGTACAAACGATGGTGCAAAACGCGGTTCGCGGCATTCCCCTCGGCCAGACGGACGGGCAAAAGCTGCTCGTCATGGCGCAGCCATATTTGATTCATGCCGCGAGCATCATCGAGGCGCTCGACGAAGAGGAGCTCGGGGCGGCAGCCGTCGGCTTGGAAATCGCGCAAATGCAGCATGAACGTCTTCCTGTTCGATTGTTTATGTCGTAAATCTTGTTTGACGTGGAACGAAAGAAGGACAGAGAAGGGAGAATCCAGAATGGAACCGGTACGAATCGGCATCGGCGGCCCGGTCGGCGCCGGCAAAACGATGCTTGTCGAGAAGCTGACGCGGGCGATGCATCGCCGCTTTAGCATCGCGGTCATTACGAATGATATTTATACAAAAGAAGATGCCCAATTTTTAATCAAACATAGCGTCTTGCCGGAAGATCGGATTATCGGCGTCGAAACGGGCGGGTGCCCGCATACGGCCATTCGCGAAGACGCATCAATGAATTTTGCGGCCATTGATGAACTGAAACGGCGCCATCCAGATGTGGAACTCATTTTGATCGAGAGCGGCGGCGATAACTTGGCGGCGACCTTCAGCCCGGAGTTGGTCGATTTCTCCATTTATGTCATCGACGTCGCCCAAGGGGAGAAAATTCCGCGCAAAGGCGGACAGGGGATGATTAAGTCGGATTTGCTCGTGATCAACAAAATCGATCTTGCCCCTTACGTCGGCGCCAGTCTGGAAGTGATGGAACGGGACGCCAAAGCAGCGCGAGGGGCGAAGCCGGTCATTTTTACAAATTTAAAAGAAGAGATTGGTCTTTTTGACGTTGTGGATTGGATCGAAAAACAGGTGCTGCTGGCAGGGCTGGAAGAATGAGCTGGACGGGGCGTTTGCGATGTACAGCGGTCGTGAAAAACGGCCGCACCGTCATTTTGGACAACTATAGTGAAGGGGCGCTGAAACTGATGCGTCCTGTTTACCTCGACCCGGCTCATCCGACGTTATATCTTGTCCACGTGGGCGGCGGGTATGTCGATGGGGATTCATATGATATGGAAATCTTCCTCGAGCCCAGCGCCCGGTTGATGGTGACGACCCAGTCGGCGGCGAAAATCTACAAAACTCCTTCAACGCCTGTAAGGCAGTATACACGATTGTCACTTGGGGAGCAAAGCGTACTTGAATATTTCCCCGACCCGACGATCGCCTATGAGCATGCGCGCTTTTATCAAGAAACGACGGTGTACATCACGCCAAGCTCCACGTTCGTTTATGGCGAAATCATCACACCTGGATGGTCGGAAAGCGGCGAGCTGTTCCGCTATGATTGGATTCGCTCGAAACTGAAGGTGTATCAAGACGAGGCGCTCGTTCTGTTTGATCATCTGTACTTGGACTCGCGGCAGCACTTAACGAGCATGCTGCAGCTTGGCGGCTATACGCATGTCGGATCATTCGTGGCTCTTTCTCCGTTTATCACAAAGGAAGTGTTAGAACAGTTCAACCAATTCATGGAAGAGATGCCGAAAGAGGTTCGCTGCGGTTTTTCAGCGGCGGCCGTTCCAGGCTTTTCTGTACGTATATTGGCGTATGAAACATCGGTCATCGAAGCGATATTCCAACGCGTCCAACAGTTCATTCGCCAACAATGCGGTGAGAAAGCGCCAGTCTGCTGGAGGAAATATTGAGAAGGGAAAGGATGAAGACAATGGGAACGATATGGCCTGTGCTCTTGTTTGGATTGCTGCTTGGAATGAAACATGCGACGGAACCGGATCATGTCATTGCCGTTTCGACCATTGCCAGCCGGACGAAAAAACTGTCCCTTTCATCGCTGGCCGGCATGTTTTGGGGAATTGGCCATACGTTGACGCTGCTCGTTGTTGGGATGGTGATGATCGCCTTTGAGCGGCAAATTCCTGAACAGATTGCTTCTTATCTCGAAATGGGCGTCGGCATCATGATCGTTATTCTAGGAATTGCTAGTTTCCGTTCGACAATGAGGCTGGATCATCATCACCAAGGCGATATTCATCATTTACATGTGAAATCGACATTGATCGGCATCGTCCATGGTTTGGCCGGCAGCGCCGGAATGGTGTTGTTGACGATGACGACGGTCAAAGGAACTTGGATGGCGCTTGCTTTTATTTTGATTTTTGGCCTAGGAACGGTCATCGGCATGATGCTGTTCACGACGTTTCTCGGGATTCCGTTTGTTTGGATGAAAGCGAAACAGCAAGTCATGAATCAATGGATCGTGAAAACCGTCTCCCTCATCAGCATCGCCTATGGGGTCTATTACATGTATCATATCGCCGCCGAAATTTGACGCTCCTCGCGGCTGGCGTCATAGGTGGAGGGTTGTTCAAAACAAAGAAGCACCGGTCTTGGGAGAAGGCCGGTGCTTCTTTTTCGATGCGGCGTCATCATCACCTCGTGTCACACCAGTGGTTTGACCAGCAACAACTCATCTCGAATAGGAATGCCGTCAGGACTTGTTTTCGGAATGTTTGGCTTGATTTGTCGCGCCTTGTCGACAGCGTTGGGAAAGACGTTCACAATTTGATAGCCGCGCTTTTGATAGAAACGAAGGGCATGCAAGTTGTCGTTGGTAGTGATCAGTTGAACAGCCGTGCACCTTTGTTGTCTCGCCCATGCCTCTGCCTCATGCAAAAGGGCGCTGCCGATGCCGCGGTTTTCCATTATGCTGTCTAGCGAGATGATCTCGCATTCGCTGCCACGGATGATGAATGTAATCAGTCCGATGATCCGCTGACCGTTCTCAACAGCCGCAAATCCATCCAGCTCGCTGCAGGTATAGATGCCGGTTGAAACAACCATTTGCGGACTTCCCCAATGGTCGTTGAAAAATTGGTTGACGATGGCGCGGTCCAACTGTTTGGTTGGAACGATGTTCAAGGCGCTCCTCCTCCTTTGTGCAGATGATGATGTTTGATCACCCCAATGCATAAGACGTTCACTTCCGTGCGTGAGTTTGACACTCCGCACGCCTAAAGGCGTGGGATTCTTGGGTCGTTCGCGTCCTCATCCATTTCTGGTTCGGACAACGCCCAAATTCAGGGGTGTGTCATCACCCCGTCCCATCGGGTTAGGATGTACCCCAATGAGCGGCGCACCTGTGACCAGTGCGCTAGGTTAGACGGGGCTCGATTTCATCCCACCCCTCAAGGAGTGGGCTTTCTCGCTGATCTGTAACAGGGGATGTCCACATCCGTCCTCCTCTTGTGTCAAAGGGCCGAGTCTTTTTGCATCATGGCTCGTTGAAACGATTGAAAAACAGCGAAGGAAATGAATGTGAGCGCAATTCCTGCTGCATATGGCAAACTGGACTTTAAGGTGAACAACCAGCCGGCGATCGCCGGACCGCCGATGCGGCCGAGCGAATCGAACGATGATAAGACGCCTGTTGCGCTTCCTTGGCCATCCGCCGTATATTTCGTCAACAACGCGGAGACGCACGGGCGAATAACGCCGTTTCCAATGCCGAAAATCGTTAAATAGAGCGCGGCTGTCCAAAAGCTGTGAACGAATAAAATGAGAAAAAAGCCAACTGCTGACAAGAACAGCCCGACACGAATGACAGCGCCTTCCCCGAATGAGCGGATCAGTTTTCCAAGCAACCCTCCTTGGACGATGGCCCCTGCAAGCCCCATGATCATAAAGATGTAGCCAAGTTCCGTCGACGAAAGCCCCGCTCGTTCAGCGGCAAAATAGGCGAACGTCGCTTCAAGTCCAGCGAGGGAAAACGTTGTGATCAGCTGCAGTAAGTATAGGCGCGCTACAGGCCCTTGGAGGGCGGCCGCAAGCGATGGCCGCTTTGTTCGTATATTCGTTCGCTTTTCTCTCGGAAGCGACTCATGCAAGAAAACGAAAACGAATAGAGCGGTCAAGAGCGCCAAGCAGCCTGCCATCCAAAACGGAGCGGTTAAGCTCGTTTTCGAGAACACGCCGCCGATCCCCGGTCCGAAAATGAATCCAAGCCCAACGGCCGCTCCGATCATCCCCATTCCTTTGCCCCGGCCTTCTTCGGTTGTCACATCTGCGACGTACGCCATAGCGGCCGGCATCGTGGCCGCCGATAGACATCCGCCGATGATGCGAGCGGCAAACAACATCCAAAGCTTTGTCGCGACGGCGAGCAAGAAAAACGAAAGAGCCAAACCGAAAATGCCGACAAGCAGCATCGGCTTTCGTCCATAGCGGTCCGATAAATTCCCCCACATCGGCGCAAATAAAAATTGCATGAGCGAATAAACGGCCATCAACCAGCCGAGCTGCGTTGGCGTCGCGCCGATTTTTTCTGCGTAAAATGGAAGGACAGGGATAATGATGCCAAACCCGGCCATGACCAAAAACATCACGAGAAACAAAAGCGATAAACCGCGGCGATTGCCCATGATCATCATCTCCACGATATGGTTTGCCTCTTTCATCATAATGGAAAGACAGGCGTTTTTCAAAGCAGATCGCACCTTGCTTGGCCATTCCGACAAGGCTGGCGATCACTCCTGAATGTCGTCCACAACCCATTTTCCTTCCTCCCCATTGACAATGGAAGCGGTTTTCGCGAGACTGGAGGTAAACGGTTCGACAAACAATGAAGCGGACTTTGGACCGGCATCCGCCCAGGGTGCGAAACGACAAACACGAATGGGAGAGAATGGTGCATGATGACCAAAAACGAAATCCAAAAGTGGATAAAGAAATTCCCGCTGCTTAAAACGATCATGGCGGCCGAAGAGGTGTTTTGGCGCAATCCAAAATATCACGCGTTCGCGCAAGCCATTCGAACGATTCCTTTACGCGAACGCGATGTCAAGGAGGCGGAAGAACGATTGCGCCGCTTTGCCCCTTATATCGCAAAAGTGTTTCCCGAGACGCGAACGGCCCACGGCATCATCGAATCCCCTTTAGTCCGGATTCCGAACATGAAACAGCGTTTAGAAAAGATGTTTCAGACCAACATTGAGGGGGAGCTGTTGCTAAAATGCGACAGCCATCTCCCGATTTCCGGGTCGATCAAGGCGCGTGGGGGCATTTACGAAGTGTTGAAACACGCGGAAGATCTTGCGCTCGCCAACGGGATGATCACCATAGGAGACGACTATGCGGTCATGGACAGCGAGAAATTCAGGCAATTCTTTTCCCGCTATTCTCTGGTCGTCGGTTCGACAGGGAACTTGGGCTTGAGCATCGGCATCATCGGGGCAAAGCTTGGATTCCGCGTCACCGTTCATATGTCAGCCGATGCGAAACAATGGAAAAAAGACTTATTGCGAAGCAAAGGGGTCACCGTCATCGAACATCTCACTGATTACAACAAAGTGGTGGAAGAGGCGCGAAGACAGTCCGCCGAGGATCCAACGTCGTATTTTATCGATGATGAAAACTCGATCCATCTGTTTTTAGGCTATGCGGTGGCGGCGTTTCGGCTGAAAAAGCAATTAGAGGACATGAACATCACGGTTGATGAAAACCACCCGCTCTTTGTGTATCTTCCTTGCGGCGTCGGCGGCGGTCCGGGCGGGGTGACGTTTGGGCTGAAGCTCGTGTACGGCGATCATGTGCATTGCTTTTTCGCTGAGCCGACGCATTCGCCTTGCATGCTGCTTGGGTTGATGACAGGAGAGCACGACCGCGTGTCGGTGCAAGATTTTGGCCTCGACAATAAGACCGAAGCGGACGGGCTAGCGGTGGGTCGGCCGTCGCGGCTGGTGGGAAACATGCTTGAGAACGTCATCAGCGGCGTCTATACGGTGGACGATGCGACGCTTTACCGCTTGCTCGCGGCGATGGTTGAAACGGAGGAAATCTATTTAGAGCCGTCCGCCTTGGCAGGGGTGGCGGGGCCTGTTCGGCTGTTTCGTGATTTGGCGGGGCAAACGTACGTAGAGGCAAACGGTTTGAAAGAAAAGATGAAAAACGCCGTCCATATTGGCTGGGCGACAGGCGGAAGCATGGTGCCAAAGGATGTGATGGACGCTTACTATCGGGAAGGCGTGCGGATTGAAACGATGACAGGGAACGGTTTTTCTGAAGGACGATAAGATCATTCCATGGAGTTTTGAAACGAATGCATAAAGTGTTGGAGGGATTCGATGAAAACCGAAAAAGAAAAGATGTTGGCGGGGCAATGGTACAACCCCGCCGACCCGGAGCTCGTCAAGGAGCGGGAGCGGGCGCGGCGGCTCGTTCGTTTGTATAATGAAACGTTGGAAACGGAATATGAAAAGCGAACCGCTCTGCTCAAAGAACTGTTCGGTTCAACGGGAGAACGGCTGTTTATCGAGCCGAACTTCCGCTGCGACTACGGCTATAACATTCACGTCGGCGAAAACTTTTTTATGAACTTTGATGGCGTGATTTTGGATGTATGTGAAGTGCGAATCGGCGACCATTGTTTTATTGGTCCTGGTGTGCACATTTATACGGCGACTCACCCGCTCGATCCGCACGAACGAAATTCCGGGTTGGAGTACGGAAAGCCGGTTGTGATCGGCCATAACGTCTGGATCGGCGGGCGGGCCGTCATCAACCCGGGCGTCACGATCGGCGACAACGCCGTCATCGCCTCAGGGGCGGTCGTGACAAAAGATGTCCCCGCCAACGCGGTCGTTGGCGGAAACCCGGCGAAAGTGATCAAATGGCTCAAATAGCCCAAGGACGCGCCCCGCGCAAAGCATGTGCGGGGCGTTTGGTTGCATCATCCTTCTTTGTTACGCCCACTGCACCGCCACCGCCCGAACAGGCGAACCGTCGCAGCCAGGCAAGGAAAGAGGGAGGGCAATAATATACGGATCATCAAAATCGATTCGCTCGAAGTTCACGAAATTTTCCCCGATCACCCCGTTGGCGCCAAGAATAAGTTCGTGGGCGCGGAACGACGAGCCGTCCGGCGGGTCGATGTTGAGCGCGTCGATGAAAAACGTCCGCACGCCTCGCTCCAGCATCGCTTCAATCACCTCCGGCGCGACGTACGGATGGGAAAAATACCGCTTTGTTCCGGCGTATTGCGACCAGCCGGTGTCAACTACCCCCACTTAGCTAACGCTTGAAGTGGGGGCTTGC
>NZ_SDKL01000003.1:9512-32622 GCF_004123125.1 Geobacillus sp. PK12 | reverse complement strand
TGGTCGTTGAAGTGGGAGTCTCCTGCGCGAAATAGGATGAAACAACACAACGGTTCCCGGCGACAGCTTCGGGATATACGGAGCGGCATCGGCCATCGTCACCGCTTCGCCTTCCGCTTTCCCGGTGGCATCGATCACGATGCCGCGGCCAAGAAAATAGGTGAGCGGCACGTCATCCAACCGCCAGCCATGCTCGCAAAAATGGAACGGCGCATCGATGTGCGTGCCGCTGTGCGAACCGAGCACAAGGCGGCTGACGTGATAGCCGTCTTGGGCGAACGTCGTCGCCGGTTCGATTTTCGGCTTCGGATCCCCCGGGTACACCGGAGTTTGGGCCGTGATCGGCATGGTGAGGTCGATGAGTGTTTTAATGTTCATTTCCAAATCTCCCTCTACACTATTTTTGGCTGCTTTTATCATACAACAAAAACATAGGAGAAGGAGGAATTAGAAAGCCATCATCATGCCTTGCGGGGCTGAACGGTTAGCTGAGGAAATGTTGCGCCGAACGTTGGGCGGCCGGTGACCAAGGGCTATGTTGCTTGTCTTTCCGCGAACAGGGGCAAGCAGTTTGGCGGCAAACCGAGCGACGGAGTGTTATCATAGAGAGGGGAGGGGAACGTCACCCGTAACGAGAGAGGCGAATGATGGCGCTGCATGGCAACGGACGGCTTTCGTAAACAAAGGACAAGTGGAAGGATTTTCACGCGCGATGGCGAATGAAACAAATAAACAGGGCATGCGGGACATATACTGAAGGGGAAAATTTCGGCCGCGTGCTTAAAAGAAGGGAAGGGTGAAAAGATGTCAATCGCGGTGCAGAAACAGAAGCTATACATCAACGGCGAATGGCGGGAAGGGAAGTCTTACACTGAACTGAAATCACCGTATTCACGCGAGACGATCGCCGAGATCCCGGCTGCATCGGAAGAAGAAGTTGACGAAGCGATCGCGGCGGCGTACGCCGCGCGGCAAACGATGGCCGCTATGCCTGCTCATGAGCGGGCCGCCATTTTAGAGCGGGTTGTCGAGCAGCTGAAAGCGCGGCAGGAAGAAGCGGCAAGGTTGATCGCGCTGGAAGCAGCCAAACCGATCATCACGGCGAAAGGGGAAGTCGCCCGCACGATTCAAACGTACAAATTCGCCGCCGAAGAAGCGAAGCGCATTCATGGGGAAACGCTGCCGCTTGACGCCGCGCCGGGCGGGGAACATCGCATTGCCTTGACGGTCCGCGAACCGATCGGCGTCATCGGGGCGATTACGCCGTTTAACTTCCCGATGAACTTAGTCGCCCATAAGCTCGGCCCGGCCATCGCCTCGGGCAACACCGTTGTGTTGAAGCCAGCCAGCCAAACGCCGCTGTCCGCCTACTTTATTGCCGAACTGTTCGAAAAAGCCGGCCTGCCGAAAGGGGCGCTCAACGTTGTGACCGGAAGCGGCCGCACGGTCGGGGATAAAATCGTCACCGACCCGCGCATCAGCATGATCACCTTCACCGGCAGCCCGGAAGTCGGCATCGCGATCCGCAATAAAGCAGGCTTAAAGCGGGTGACGTTGGAGCTTGGCTCCAACTCGGCCGTGATCGTCGATGAACAGGTCGATCTTGACCGCATCATCCCGCGCTGCGTATTTGGCGCGTTCACGTTCCAAGGGCAAGTATGCATTTCGCTCCAGCGCATCTACGTGCATGAGAATCGTTATGATGAGTTCGTTGAAAAATTTGTCTTGGCCGCGAAACAGTTGAAAACAGGCGACCCGTTGGATCCAACCACCGATGTATCCGCCTTGATTACGCCAAACGATGTCGACCGGGCGCTCTCTTGGATCGAAGAGGCAAAACAAGGCGGCGCAAACGTCGTCCTCGGCGGCGAGCGCGACGGCAATATCTTGCTTCCGACGGTCATTGTGGACGCCGAACCGACGATGAAAGTGTCTTGCCAAGAAGTGTTCGCCCCGATCGTCTTGATCAACCGCGTCCGTTCGATCGATGAAGCCATTGAATTGGTCAATGACTCGCGCTACGGCTTGCAGGCAGGCATCTACACCGACAACGTCCATACCGCGTGGAAAGCGGCGAAACAACTGCGCGTTGGCGGCGTGTTGATTAACGACATCCCAACGTTCCGCGTTGACCATATGCCGTACGGCGGCGTGAAAGAAAGCGGGTTTGGCCGTGAAGGCATTCGTTATGCGATTGAAGAAATGACGGAGTTGAAGTTGATTATTTTTAACGAAAACTAAAATTATAGATGGAAAAAGTTAGGGTAAATGAGGATTCCGATTGGAGATGGGTTGTTTCCTTTGTTTGCGTGGCTTCTGCCGTTTGTGCTGTTTGTGGCAGTTAATATGGATCGCCTTCTCCATCGGGAGTATGGGGTGCCGGCTCGAACGGATCGAGCGGCTGCTTGCTGCTTTAGGCGAGGAGAAAGGACGGCTGTAAAGAAAGCAGGCAAACATACACGGTAAAATGCAATGAAAGGGAGGGTGCCTTGACTGCGGGCACCCAGTTTTTCATGCACAAAAAAGGAATTTTGCCCTCCGATCGGGAAATGAATAAATGAATGATGATTCAGAGGGGGAGAACGATGGAAACAGTTGTTTTGACATTTGACCAAAACAAAGCAATACTGGAACTCAATCGCCCGCAGGCACTCAATGCGATGGATGTACAAATGTTGCATGAGCTCGTCGACGCACTGCGGAAAGTCAAGGAAAGCGACGCTTCCATTGTCGTCATCCGCGGCAGAGGAAGAGGATTTTCGGCTGGAGGCGACATTAAGACGATGCTCGCTGTCGATGATCCAAACCAGTTTCAGACGGTGATGAATACGATTCGGGAGATGATCACACTCTTGTATACGATGCCGAAAATCACCGTTTCCCTCATCCATGGCCCTGCGGCAGGCCTTGGATTCAGCTTCGCCTTGGCAAGCGATTACCTGATCGCGACAAAAGAAGCGCGCTTGGCGATGAATTTCATCGGCATCGGCCTCATCCCAGACGGCGGCGGGCATTTCTTCTTGGCCCAGCGGGTCGGCACGGCGAAAGCCAAACAGATCATTTGGGAAGGAAAACCGATGAGCGCGGACGAAGCGCAACACCTTGGACTTGTCGATCTCGTCGTTGACAATGAGGAGCAAGCCGAACCATTCATCGCTTCCTTGCAGGAAAAACCGCTCCAAGCCATGATCGCCACGAAAATGTTGTACGTCGAACAAACAAAAGAAGATTTGCTTCGCGTGCTCGAACTCGAAACCGACGCCCAACAGCGCATGCGGCAAACCGAAGACCACCGCGAAGGCGTCCGCGCCTTTTTAGAAAAGCGGAAGCCGGTGTTTCGGGGGAGGTAGGAGAAATGACAATATTTTTGCTTAAAACCGGTCAATCTAGGCCGGTTTTTATATGGGTTTCATTTATTACGAAATCGAAAAAATCATTGAAAGAAAGTGGAAAAAGGATTAGAATAACATTAAAGAGAGCAAGCGCTTTACCTAACGAGCTTGACTACAACAGATGGAGAGAATGATGAGCGATGAAAGTAACCATTTACGATGTAGCAAAAAAAGCGGGTGTATCCATTTCAACGGTATCAAGGGTGCTCAATAATACCGGGCGCATTAGTGAAAGAACGAGAAAAAGAGTCCTTCGGGTAATGGAAGAGCTGCATTATCAACCGAGCATGGTCGCCTCGGCGTTGACTGGGAAGCGGACAAGAACGATTGGCCTTGTCATCCCTGACGTAGCAAACCCATTTTTTTCTGAAATCGCTAGGAAAGTGGAAGATCGGGGGAGAGAACAGGGATTTAACGTTCTGATGTGCAATACGGATAACAACCCGGAGACGGAAGAAATGTATCTTTCTTTATTGCGCCAAAAAAGCGTGGATGGCATCATTATCGGAACCACAACGAACAATTATACAATGATCAAAGAGCTGTTGGAAGAGAATTTCCCTTTGGTTTTTATTGCCCAAGACATCCCGGAGCTGGCCATTAACGTGGTGAGAGTTGATGATTTTTTAGGGGGATATCAGGCTGTCTCGCATCTTGTTTCCCTAGGACATCAACAGATCGCGATCATGCTTGGGAATTTAAGTCGCACAAGCGATAAATACAGGCTGCAGGCCTATCAGCAGGTGCTTCAAGAGAACGGCTTGAAATGCGAAGAATCCTGGATTGTATATACGGACTATTCGATGGCTGATGGAAAAAGAGCGGCGATGGAGCTGTTGCAGTTGACCCCAAGGCCGACAGCGATTTTTGCCTGTTTTGATTCTCTTGCCGTTGGCATTTATCAGGCGGCTAAAGAGTTGGGACTCCGCATTCCCGATGATCTGTCAGTGGTTGGATTTGATAATACGATTTTATCGGCCATTATCGACCCGCCGTTGACGACAGTCGCCCAACCTATTGAAGAAATGGGAAGGCAAGCGGTTGACCTGCTAATTGCCCAAATTGAAGAGACCAATCATACGAAACAGCGGATCATTTTGCCGCCTCATCTAGTGGTAAGGAAATCGGCCTGTCATATCGCTAAAGTGAAATCGTAAGGATGTGAGCAGATTGTTTTTATGAAATAATAGATGTTACCGGAGAGAACGTTGAATTTAAGGAGAAGAACAGCTGTAAATAGCTGTTCTTTTATTTTTTAATAAAAATTCTATAAATTTAGAAAAAATACTTGATAAAATAATAGGTTGAGGGTAAAATAAAAAACAAAAGGAAAGCGCTTGCTCAAAAAAGTTCGATGGAGATTAGATTGCACTATTATTAATGGACATGATAACCATTGTTTTCGATGTATTAGAAAGCGCTTCCCTGCTACAACGGAGATGAGGAGGAGAAAATAATGACTCGGGTGAAAGTAGGGATTTTGGGAGCCGGAGGGATTGCCAAGGTACATACGTCGATCCTAAAGAAAGATGAGCGGGTTCAAATTATTGGGGTAGCGGATATTGTGGAAGAAAGAGCCGCTTCATTGGCGAAGGAAGCCGGGGAAGCAAAAGCGGTCAAAAGCCTCGAGGAATTATTTGATCTTGGTGTAGATGCTGTTTACGTGACGACGCCAAACACGATGCATGTTGAGCCGGTACTAAAATGTCTGGAAAACAATGTGCATGTGTTCTCAGAAAAACCGATGGCGACTTCTTTGGAGGGGGCAGAGCAGATCAGGCAAGCGGCTGAACGATCAAAGGCGATTTACAACTTGGGAATGAACCGCCGGTATGCGTCGGTGTATAAAAGAGTCAAGGAATTGGTTGATTCCGGGGAGGTAACCCCCTATTTGGCTCATGTAAAAATGAACCGCGGCGAACTGTTAAATCCTCCTTGGACGGCAAACCCGAAGGTGACGGGAGGCTTCTTGTATGAAACTCCTTTCCATTTGATGGATCTATGCCGTTATTTATTTGGTGAAGTACAAACGGTTTACTGCGAAGCAAAACAAAACATTTCGACAGAGGAATTAGATACATTCGCGATTATGATGACATTTGTCTCGGGGACGATCGTCAATTTTGTGACGTATGCCCATGCCGGATGGAGCTTTCCGTTTGAGAGTTTGGAAGTTTATGGGAAGTATAGCACGGTCGCAACCCAAGAACTCGAAAAAGTCATGTATGCCCCAGGGTTGCAGCAGGCGGCGCACATTCATGATTTCTATCAATTATCCATTGAAGAAAAATGGGGATATAAGGAAGAGGATCGTCTGTTTATTGATGCCATTATCCATGGAACAAAGCCTCCGGTGACAGCTGAAGATGGATTCCGCTCGATTCAATTGCTAGAGGCGATTTATGAAAGTGCTAAAAACAACGTTATCATAAATTTAAGGGATAGACAAATAAAAAATCCGAGTATCTTACAAAAATAATATAATTGTAGAATTTTTTACATTTAATTAAATTTATCAAAAAACTAAGATAGTAAGATGTATGTACGAGGAGGTGAACTCTTCGAAATCTTAAGCCATCTTTAGAAGGGTGGTGAAAAATAGACATTTCTTTTAAATCGACTATCCTCGGTTGCGAAGAGGAGCAACGTTTTATAAGACTTCTCAATTTGAAACGCGGTATGATGAAGCTACACTTTCTGTTAAATCACCAGCCTTTTAGAAAACTCAATGTCTAAGCGTGAGTTGTCTTTATGGATAAAATTGGGTATGGAGGGAGAAAGGTGAAAAAGAGATTAATATCCAATATTTTGTTTGTGGTATTTATCTGTGTAGTACTAATCATTGCAGGATGTGAACAGCCTAGTCTATCAAAGAAGAGCAGTACAGATGTAGATGGGACTAAAATAGTAACAATTAGAGCTCAGACAGCGGGTGCAGAATTGACAAGGGTTGAGAACCTTGTTAAGGCTGCGGAAATGTTAAATAAGGAATTGAAAGAGCAAGGGAAGGATATACAGGTAAAGGTGCAGACAAGTTCGTTTAATGGCAGCTGGGAAGAATATGCTAAGCAATTTATGCTGGCTTTTAAAGCTAAAAAGGAACCAGATATTTATGCAACAGGACATGAAAATATTGGTTGGTTAGCCGATGGGAATTATATAATTCCGTTAGATGAATTAAAAAAGTCGAAGGAGTATTCGGATGTATTCCCTAAATTATGGGAATCTGTAACTTATAGAGGGCACATTTGGGGCGCTTTACAGGACACAGAGGCGAGGCCTGTTTTCTATAATAAGGATGTTTTAAGAAAGCTTGGATGGAGCGAGGAGGAAATAGATAGTCTTCCAGAGAAAGTTCGTAATGGTGAATTTACATTAGAAGATATGACAAAACTAGCGGAAGAAGCGAAAACAAAAGGTTTAGTTCAATATGGGATTATCCACCGTCCAGTTGATGGGCCTGATTTTCAGGCAATAGCTTATAACTTTGGTGGGAAAGTATATGATCCTGAGGAAAACAAAATTGTATTAGATAAAAAAGCGGTGGAAAAACAATTGAACTACTACTATGAAATCGCGAAGAAAAAACTTATTCCAAGCAATCTTACACAGATGGAGTGGAGTAATATCCACAAAATAGTTGTTAACGGAAAAACTTTATTCTACTATGGCGGAATTTGGAACGTGTTTAACTGGGGGCAAGATAACTTCCATGAAAAGTTAGGAAAAGTTGATGCAAAGTGGGTTAATGATCATCTGGGAATGATGTTAATTCCTGCTGCGGAAAAAGGAGGAAAACCTCTTACTCTTTCCCATCCATTTGTGTATACTGTTTCAGCGCAGACGGAGCATCCTGAACTAGTGAAACGGTTGTTAGAACTTGTGGCTGCTCCTGCACTACAAACGGAACATAATATAAAAACATTTCATCTCCCTGTTACAAAAGGTGGTGCTGAGCATCCAGATTTTAAAGCGGATGTAACACTAGGAAAAGTAGCATACATGTCTGATTATACAACATTCCTCCCAAATCATGAAGGATTTCCTAAATACTCAAAGGCAGTGTTTAATGCTATTCAAGCGGTTGAACTTGGAAAAAAGACGCCTCGGGAGGCATTGAAAGATTTAGAGGTACAGTTGCAGAATGATCTTGGCGATCAGTTAAAAATCGTAGATTAAAATTGAAAGCAAAATGATACCTGGCTCCTGCCAGGTATCTCCCTCTTCACATTCACATTCTCATTCTCGCAGAGATCTTTAATACATCAATATTTTCAGAGGGAGGTTAATGAAGTGGTTTCTTTTTACAAAAAATGTAAACTACCTGCTATCATGCTTGGGCCGTTTATAATTCTTATATTTCTGTTCTTTTTTCTTCCTGTTCTATTGACAGCTATATTAGCATTCACTAGTATGGATTCTTCTATGAAATGGGATTTTAACGGCTTGGAAAATTTCCGGAGTATTATTACTGACCCTAATATTTTGTTGATTGTAAAAAATACAGCAATTTATGTTTTCTTCACATTATTGATTAATGTGTTTTTTGGCTTAGCTTTAGGTATTTTAACAACTTACTTTGTTCAAAGGGAATTCATCGGCCTCACTTTCAGAACTATTTGGATGCTACCACGAATTTCTCCACCGGTCGTGTATATACTTCTTTGGTTATGGTTTTTTGACCCTAGTGAATATGGTGTTTTAAATAGTTTGAGATCTTTTTTTGGTATGCCTCCTATTGAATGGCTTTCGGATTACCCGATGATAGCTATTATTTTAGCAAATGGATTGATTGGTGCTTCATTTGGAATGATTATTTTTTCATCTGCCATTAAATCTATTCCGAGAGACTTGTTTCAGGCTGCACAAGTAGATGGCGCTTCACAATGGTCAATTATCAAAGACATCATTATCCCTGCTGTCCGTTGGCCGTTGATGTTTGTTACATTATGGCAATGCTTGTCCTTGCTCACATCGTATGAATATATTCTCCTGTTGACAAATGGTGGACCATTGTTTGAAAGCGAAGTGCTAGCTTTATATTCTTATCACAAAGCTTTTCAAAACTTTGAGTTTGGATACGGGGCTGCTATTTCCCTCGTCCTCGTTTTAATTGCTCTCATCTTTTCGCTTATTACATGGAAAACTTTTGGAATGAAAAAAATGATCAGTTCTTCGAGAATAGAGTAGGGGGTAATAATTATGGAGATAACAGGATATCAAACAGAATCGACGACCATGGTTATATCTTCTTCTAGGTGGAAAAAACGTATTACTTTCATCATTGCCTACGGAGTTTTAGTGCTGACAACGTTGCCTATTATTTTGATGTATTTGTGGCTTTTGGTGAGTTCATTTTTCGAGAAAATGAAATTCGGCTTTATTCCTGTTCATTTTACCTTAGAAAACTGGGAGTTTTTATGGACTAATGTGGAGCATGGAGGGAGCATGCTTCCAAGTATTTGGAGGGCAACTTGGAATTCTTTCGTATTTTCAGGTACCCTTACTATCCTTGAGGTCATTATCGGTGTTATGGCTGGGTATGCTTTAGCCCGGACTGAATTTCCGGGACGTCAAGCGCTAATGAAGACTATATTACTTTTACATGCATTTCCAAGTGTTGCTTTACTGATTGCTGTGTTTTACATTTTAAATTTTATGGGATTGTTCGATTCACTATGGGGGGTTGTTTTAGTTAAGACAGCCTTACAAATTCCGATGACAGCGTGGATCATAAAGGGATTTTTTGATGATGTACCGTGGGATGTGGAATGGGCTGGATTAATTGACGGTTGCAGTCGTTTTAAGGTTTGGTTTTCAATTGTCCTTCCATTGATTAAGCCAGGGATAGCAGCAGTTAGCATTTTTTCATTCTTGTCGGGTTGGTCTGAATTCTTATTGCTGTATACCTTTATTTTAAGTGATGAAAATGTAACCTTGTCGTCTTACTTACAAAAACTTATCAGCGATCCGAATATGGTCAATTATGGGATGTTAAGTGCTGTATCACTGTTTTATATGTTCCCGGTTTTACTGTTTTTCCTTTTTACACAGAAGTCATTGATGCAAATGAGTGCTGGGGGAGGAAAAGGGATATGAAAATTGAACTGAGAAATATTTGTAAATCATTTAACAAAAAAACCAATACTATCGATAACATGAATTTGACGATTAATGACGGGGAGTTCGTTGCTTTGCTTGGACCGAGCGGTTGCGGAAAATCAACGACGATGCTTATGATCGCGGGAATTTATAAGCCAGATAGGGGCGAAATTTATTTTGATGGCCAAATTGTAAATGACTTGGAACCTAAGGATCGGAATATTGGCATGGTGTTTCAAAGCTATGCCTTATATCCGCATATGACGGTTTTAGATAATATTGCATTTCCATTGAAACAACAAAAAGTTCCAAAGGAAGAACGAATAAAACGGGCAAAACGGGCTGCCGAAATGGTACAACTTGAGCATTTATTAGGTCGAAAACCGAGTGAATTATCCGGGGGGCAACAGCAACGAGTTGCTTTGGCACGTGCTATCGTAAAAAGACCCAAAGTATTATTATTAGATGAGCCAATGTCTAATCTCGATGCTAGATTAAAAATCGAAATGAGAGAGGAGATTTCCCGCATCCAAAAAGAATTAGGCATCACAACCATTTTGGTTACTCATGACCAGGAAGAAGCGATGACGATGGCTGACCGTATTGCTGTTATGAAGGAGGGACAGATTATTCAGTACGATACCCCAATGGAATTGTATTATAATCCAAAAAACTACTTTATAGCTCAATTTATCGGAACGCCTCCGATGAATTTTCTAAAAGGAAAATTACTGAACAACCAGCTTCATCTACCAAATAGCACTGTTGAATTAGATTGTGAATTTTGGGAGCTCAATAGAAAGGAAATAGAAGTCCATGTAGGTATTCGCCCTTATGATTTAAAATTAGGTAAAAATGGGGATGTTTATATAAAAGGTACTGTAAGTATGGTTGAACTTGTTGGGCATTCAAAAATGATTAGTGTAAAGGTTGGTAATGAACAGGTTCGTTTTTTTGCTGAACCCAATATTAGTATCGAATATGGCTCGGTTATCGAGATATCAACTCAGACCTCATCTATCCATTTATTTGATGCAGTAACAGGAAGAAGTTTAAAAAAAGATGGTATGAACAAGGGGCTTGTTAAAGAATCTGTCTATAACTAAAGGAGAGAAATTAAAAAATGGGTGTTAGTGTAAAATGCAGTGTAGAACATGTTTTGTATAACTCAGCGATTGAATACGTATTACAAGCAGGACAATTAATTAGGAGTCATTTGGGAAACAAAGGAAAAATTGAGCAAAAAAAGAATGCCTTTGATCTGGTAACAGAGGTTGATAGACGAAGTGAGGACTTACTTCGGAGAAAGATTCACAAGGATTACCCTAGCCATTGGATTTTATCTGAAGAAAATTGCGGTCAAGCCAACGTATATGAGATGTTTAAAAATCATGATTCGGATTACGGTTGGATCATCGATCCCATTGATGGTACGACCAACTTTATTCATGGCATCCCGTATTTCGCTATTTCGATCGGAGTTGTAAAGGATGGAGAGCCTGTCATCGGCGTTGTGTTCAACCCAGTCACGGATGAACTTTATACGGCAAGAAAGACATTTGGAGCTTATTTGAATGGACGCCCCATTCGGGTTGGAAAAGAATCGACTTTGGCTGAAGCGGTCATAGCAACCGGATTTCAGGCTAGCGATTTTAGATCGGGGTCTCGTGTCGTTCAACAAATAGACCAATTGGCAGGGAGAAGCCGCAATATCCGTCTATTTGGTTCAGCGAGTCTAGATCTATGTTTATTGGCATCTGGAAGGATCACAGGTTTTTGGCATGATGGTCTAAATCCATGGGATACAGCGGCGGGGATCTTAATCTTGACAGAAGCGGGGGGGAAAGCCACAGATAAAGATGGAAATCCTTATCGCCTCTCTCATGATTCACTGATCGCCTCCAACGGGAGAATTCATGGCGAATTAATAGAAACAATAAAATTATAAAAAATGAGGGATTTTGTTGAAAAGACCATTAATTACTGCTCATACTGGTTGCATGAATACGCCGCCTAATTCTATTGAATCTATATTAGAAGGAATAAAAGCAGGAGCGGATATTATTGAAGTGGATGTTCGTGCTACAAAGGATGGGGTTGCTGTTCTTCTGCATGATGAAAAGATTGTAACTCCAAAGGGAGTAAGGAGGGTAGGAGATTTATCGTTTAAGGAACTCCATGATCTCGATAGATCTAGTAGGATTTTTCGGCTCGAGGAGGCTTTATCGATTGTCAAAGAGCATCACCGGATTATTAATCTAGATGTAAAAGAAGATAGTGCTATTGATCCAATGATAGAAACAATTGAAAAATATAAGATGAGAGATTATGTGATTATTTCTGGATGTGAAAGGGAAAGAGCGAATTATTTAAAAAATCATTACCGTTTATATCAAGTATTACTAAATGTAGGTATAAGTTTGTATGAAACCTATAAGGAGGATTATGAATCCTTTATCAGGAAAACGTGTTGGGAAGCTATTGCAGCTTCATGTTGCGGTATAAACATAAACTATCAATTCTGTGACGAGTCATTGGTTAGTTATGCCACGATTCGTTGTATTCCTGTTTGGGTTTGGACAATCGATGAACCTGATGTAATGAAAAAATTCCTCGATATGGGTGTTTATTCCATAACTACTAATGAAGTAAAAATACTAGTGGAGCTAGGGAACCAAGCGAAATAACTAGGAAACTCCAGGAGGTATTTAAAATGATCGATACGCTTTTATATGAGTGGAAAAAGAGAAATGAGGAAATTACGGGGTTAATCAGGGAAGGAGTTTCTACTAATGATTTCTACCAACTAGCGATTTGCCAATTGGAGTTTCTAAGAAGGGTAATCCCTGATAATGTGAATTATGTATCACGATTAGCGGAGCTCTTGCACTTAGATGGTAATATACGTAGGGCTGGAGAACAGTACCGTCTAGTATTACAGATGGATCCGTTAACTCCGCTTACTGAGAAGGAAACACAGATGATTAGGAAATTTTGTCCAATATTGCTCCTTACCGAGAAAGAATGTTTTCCGTTGAAAGATGTTGTAGCAGTACATCATCCAACCAAACCAATGATTGGCTATCACTTGTTTTGGGAGGATGACTATGATTTCCCTGATGATTATGAACCGTGCGACCATGAAGAAATTTGGATTGAGTACAATCCTGAAAATGAGACCATAACTAATGTTATGTGTTGGTTCCATTCCCGTGTTCTTAGCTCTAAGGATGCGGTCAAAGAGGCATGGGATAACAATCAAAGAGCCATCATTAGAGTTGAGTGGGGGAAGCACGGTTCTCTTTTATGTGGATGGGAAAGTATGAAAGAGCCACTAACAGGTGTTATGCTAGTTGATTGGCTTAAAGAAACTTATGAACATGTAAAGAAAGGCGGACGAGTACCTTCTCATCCATTAAAGAAATATTGGCCCAAAGGATTTGAGGGTACCTTTGAGGAATATATTCATTTTTCCGTAAGACTAGATCCATTAAATTGGCTTGATAAAAAACCCCTCATGTATAAAACAAGATGGGTAAACGCTGTTATATTTACGCAATGTTTACCTTACAACTTTCATCCTAAAATGGAATGGCCGGATCGTTTTCACAAGTTTAAATTATAAAAATTTTATATATATTCAAAAATATGAATTTATAAACAACTAAACTTATGGCAATTAAATTAATAACATGTGAGGTTATCCTTCTAATGGTGATAAGATTTTTGGTTGCGGAAGTTATAATCGTTATACCAAATGACAACTAAGGAGGTGGTTATATTGTTTACAATCTCTACCTATACCATTATAGAGAGAACAGTTTTAGCAGCTATACTTGGTGGTATCGTTGGATGGGAGCGCGATTTAAGGGATAAACAAGCAGGGGTAAAAACCCATCTTCTAGTTTCCGTTGGTTCTGCTTTGATTATGATACTTTCAATTTATGGATTTAATGAAACAATAGGTCACTGGAACGCAAGATTTGATCCAGCGCGCCTGGCTCATGGGGTAATAAGTGGTATTGGTTTCTTGGGAGCAGGGGTAATCATGCGTAAATCAAATAGAGTCTCAGGAATCACCACTGCAGCTACCTTGTGGGTTGTTGCTTCCATAGGCTTATGTGTTGGAGCGGGATTTTATGTACCTGCATTGGTGGGAACGGTGATCATTTTGATAAACGCTTTTGTTCTTCGAGGGATAGAGTCAAAGCTGCTATCATCAGCTAAGGCAATTACAATTCATATAACAGTTAAAGACGGAGATGGAATAGATGCGTTAAAGGAAATATCGAACTTTTTCAGAGAGAGCAAGGCAGTAATTAAACATATCTACTTTTTAGATACAAAGGAGCTGAGTGATAATTTAGTTAATATTACATTCCGATTAAAGCTAAAGAGTCAAGATAATCTTATTGGTTTGCTTACTCATTTGAGGGGAATAGAGGGGGTAGAGAAGGTTGAATGTGATGATATTCATATGAGAGTCAAAGAGGTTTTTAACGAGAAAAGTCTGAGTCTTTAATCCTTTTCAGGAGGGGGGAAGTAAATGAAAACGATCCGCTTAACAACCGCCCAAGCGTTAGTCAAGTTTTTAAATCAGCAGTATGTGGAGTTCGATGGCCACATCCAGAAGTTTGTCAAAGGCATTTTTACGATTTTCGGCCATGGCAACGTACTCGGCCTTGGCCAAGCGCTTGAGGAAGATCCAGGAGAGCTCGAAGTGTACCAAGGGCGCAATGAGCAAGGCATGGCGCATGCGGCGATTGCCTTTGCAAAACAAAAACACCGGCGGCAAATTATGGCGTGCACATCGTCTGTCGGTCCTGGAGCAGCGAATATGGTGACAGCAGCGGCGACGGCTTCAGCGAACCATATTCCGGTTTTATTGCTTCCGGGGGATACGTTCGCGACTAGACAACCCGATCCGGTACTCCAACAAATTGAGCACTGGCATGATTTGACGGTTTCCACAAATGATGCATTTCGTGCCGTCAGCAAATATTGGGATCGCATCAGCCGCCCCGAGCAGCTGATGCCGGCGATGATTCAAGCGATGCGGGTACTGACCGATCCCGCCAACACCGGAGCAGTCACCATTGCCTTGCCTCAAGATGTGCAAGGGGAAGCGTACGATTTTCCTGAATCCTTTTTCCAAAAACGGATTCACCGCATTGAACGCCGCGTTCCGGCGAAAGCGGCGATTCATGAGGCGGTGGAGCTCATTCGCAGAAAGAAAAAACCGATCATCATTTGCGGCGGCGGTGTCCGTTATTCGGAGGCGGCGGAAGAACTGAAACAGTTTGCCGAGAAATTTCACATTCCTTATGGGGAAACGCAAGCCGGCAAAAGCGCGGTGGAAAGCGCCCACCCATACAATCTCGGGGGAATTGGCGTCACCGGCAACCTTGCCGCCAATATAATCGCGAAGGAAGCCGATTTGGTCATTGGGATTGGCACTCGTTACACCGATTTTACGACAGGGTCGAAACAGCTTTTCCAACATCCTGAAGTAGAATTTTTGACGATCAATGTCTCGGTCTTTGATGCTTGCAAATTGGATGCCGTCCGCGTAGTGGCAGATGCGAAACTTGCTCTTCTCGCCTTAACCGAAGAGTTGGAGAAAATCGGGTATCGATCCGGCTATACGAATGAAATAGATATCGCGAAAAAGGCTTGGGAAGAAGAGCTTAACCGGCTGTATCACGTCCGCTACCGCCAGTCGGGCTTTAAGCCGGAGGTGGCCGGCCATCTCGATGAGGTGTTAACTGAGTATTCGGAGTTTTTCGGTTCCTCGTTAACGCAAACGGAAGTCATTGGCGCGATTAACGAGTGGATCGATGACGACGCCATTATCATCGGAGCGGCAGGCAGCTTGCCGGGGGATTTGCAGCGCATGTGGGTGGCGCGCCGGCCGAATACGTATCATATGGAGTATGGCTATTCGTGCATGGGGTATGAGATCTCCGGCGCGCTCGGCGTGAAAATGGCGGAGCCGGATAAAGAAGTCTATGCCATGGTCGGCGATGGCAGCTACTTAATGCTTCACTCGGAGCTTGTAACGAGCATTCAAGAGAAGAAAAAAATCAATGTTCTTCTATTCGATAATGCCGGATTTGGCTGCATTAACAACTTGCAAATGGGTCACGGAATGGGCAGTTTCGCCACCGAATTCCGCTACCGCAACGAAGAAACGGGGCGCTTAGACGGGGGCTTGATTCCGATTGACTTTGCGCAAAGCGCGGCCGGTTACGGGGTGAAAACGTATAAAGTGCACACGCTCGAGCAATTAAAAGAAGCGCTCGAAGATGCCAAACAACAATCGTTGTCGACGTTGATCGATATTAAGGTGCTTCCAAAAACGATGACCCATGATTATGAGTCATGGTGGCATGTCGGCGTGGCCGAAGTGTCCCGGAACCCAAAAATTGCGGAGGCATACAAGCGGAAAGAACAACAATTGCAAAGGGCAAGAAAATATTGAACAACTGGAGTGAGAGAGATGGAAAAAACGGTTCATCCTTTTCGTATCGGCATTGCCCCGATCAGCTGGGTCAATGATGATATTCCGGGGCTAGGTGACCATTATACACAAGATCAAGTATTATCCGAAATGGCGGAGCTTGGGTATGTCGCAACAGAAATGGGGCGCCTGTTCTCCCAAGATCCCCCGTCATTGCGGGCAAAGTTGAATCAATACGGCATCGAGCTCGCCAGCAAGTTTATCGGTGTACTCTTTTCGGATCGTTCCCGGCTCGAAAAGGAACTCGAGACGTTCCGGTCTTGGGCAGAATATTTGCACGATATGGGATGCAAATATGCGATCGTTTGTGAAATGGGGGGATCGATGCACTGGGATCCGCGCCGGGCGCCAGAAGAAAAAACGATTCAGCAGCTCACGGATTCCGAATGGGAGTCCCTTGTTGACGGATTGCATCGCGCCGCGCATATATGCCAAGAGCTAGGAATGGAACTTGTTTACCACTTTCACGCGGGAACAGTCGTCGAAACGGCGGAAGAGATCGATCGCCTAATGGAGCTGACGGATCCGAAACTTGTCCATCTCTTGTATGACACAGGGCATGCGTTATATGGCGGATATGATCCAGTTGAACTGTTGCATCGGTATGCGGATCGCATTCAATACGTTCATTTAAAAGACATAAGACACGATGTGCTCGAGCAGGTGAGACGGGAACAACTCGACTTTCGCACGGCGGTGCTGCGTGGCATGTTTACGGTTCCTGGAGATGGATGCATTGATTTTGTTCCGATTTTTTCAAAATTGATTGAGATGGGCTATAACGGCTGGATCATCGTCGAAGCAGAACAGGACCCGGCTGTGGCGCACCCGTACACGTACGCCAAAATGGCCAAAGAATATATTGACCGCCTTGTTCATCATCTCTTGGCGGCCCAAAAGCGGTAAGGGGGAGGATGAAACGATGAGCCGACTGGTCATACCAAGCCATCCGCCGAACGAAGAAGGGAACGTCGTCCGTGTGACGCCGGAATCGGCGGGATGGGAATATGTCGGGTTTGAAGTGTATGTATTGGCAAAAGGGCAAACGTTGCGAAAAGAGACGCTTGCGCAAGAGGCTTGCCTTGTTCTTCTTAAAGGGAAAGCGAACATATCGACGAAGCAGGAGCGGTGGGAACAAATCGGGCTGAGAATGGATGTGTTTGAGAAAGTTCCGCCGTACTCGGTCTATGTTCCGGCCAACGATGTATATGAAATTGAAGCCGTAACGGACGTGGAAGTAGCGGTTTGCCTCGCGCCGGGCAAAGGGACATACCCGGCGCGGCTGATCCCGCCAAGCGAAGTAGGAGTCGAAATACGGGGAGCAGGAAATATTGAACGGCGGGTGCATAACATTCTTCCGGAATCCCAACCGGCCGACAGCTTGCTTGTCGTTGAAGTGTTTACGCCGGAAGGAAACTGGTCGAGCTACCCTCCGCATAAACATGACCAAGACAACTTGCCCCATGAGTCGTATTTGGAAGAAACGTATTATCATAAAATCAATCCCGGTCACGGTTTTATGGTGCAGCGTGTGTACACCGATGATCGTTCCATCGACGAAACGATGGTCGTGAAAAACGGGGATGTCGTCTTAGTCCCGAAAGGCTACCATCCGGTTTCCGCTCCTCCAGGGTATGAGGGGTATTACTTGAACGTCATGGCTGGGCCTGTACGGACGTGGAAGTTCCATAATGACCCGGACCATGAGTGGGTGATGGAAAGCAAGCTCGCGGCCAAACAGAAGTAGAAACGATCCAAAAAGATGATAGAAAGAGGCGGTTCGATGAGTTTCCTCCCATTTGACCAGCAAAAACCGTTCGATTTTATCGCCGTTGGCCGGCTATGCATCGATTTGAACGCCAATGAAATCCATCGGCCGATGGAAGAAACGGTGACGTTTACGAAATATGTCGGTGGGTCTCCGGCGAACATCGCCATCGGCATGGCGCGGCTCGGCATGAAAACGGGATTTATCGGCCGGGTTGCTGACGACCAAATGGGTCGATTTATTGTCCGATATTTAAAAAACAATGGAATTGATACGTCCCATGTCATTACCGACAAGTCCGGCAGTGTGACGGGCTTGGCGTTTACCGAAATCAAGAGCCCGACCGACTGCAGCATCCTAATGTATCGCGATAATGTCGCTGATTTGAAGCTGGAACCGAACGATATTGACGAAGACTATATTCGGCGCGCCAAATGCCTGTTGATTTCCGGGACAGCTTTAGCGAAAAGCCCGTCAAGAGAAGCGGTGTTTTTAGCGTTGGACTACGCAAGACGCCATGGAACCGTCGTTGTGTTCGATTTGGATTATCGCCCATATACGTGGCAATCCAAAGAGGAAACAGCGATCTATTACAACTTGGCAGCCGAAAAATGCGACGTGATCATCGGCACGAGAGAAGAATTTGACATGATGGAGCGGTTTGACGGCCAGCGGCGCGATGATGAACAAACAGCGCGAAAATGGTTTGATTACAACGCGAAAATCGTTGTCATTAAGCATGGCAAAGACGGGTCTATTGCTTATACGAAAACTGGAGAAACGTTTGTCGGCACGATTTTCCCAGCAAATATTGTCAAAACGTTTGGGGCCGGCGACTCGTATGCCGCAGGATTTATCTACGGGCTAATGAACGATTGGCCGATTCCAAAGGCAATGGAATACGGGGCAGCTGCGGCGTCGATTGTCATCTCAAGCCATAGCTGCTCGGATGCGATGCCGACATTGGCGCAAATCGAACAGTTCATCGAACAACATCGCAACGGTTCAGCCGCTCGGAAATAAAAAGAAGGGGGAACATGGACATGACGATGACAACGGGAGTGCAAACCTTAAAAAACTATATTGGCGGGCAATGGGTCGAGTCACGTTCCGGGAAGACGGAAGCCGTTCCGAACCCGGCAACGGGCGAAGTGCTGGCCTACGTTCCGATTTCAAGCCGCGAGGAGTTGGACGAAGCGGTCCGAGCTGCCAAAGAGGCGTTCAAAACATGGCGCAAAACGCCAGTGCCGCGCCGGGCAAGAATCTTGTTTAAATATCAGCAGTTGCTTGTCGAGCATTGGGAAGAGCTGGCCCGATTGGTGACGTTAGAAAACGGCAAAAGCTACAACGAAGCATATGGGGAAGTGCAGCGCGGCATTGAATGCGTCGAATTTGCGGCCGGTGCGCCGACGCTCATGATGGGGCGGCAGCTTCCAGATATTGCGACCGGCATTGAATCGGGGATGTACCGGTATCCGATCGGCGTCGTGGGGGGCATCACGCCGTTTAACTTCCCGATGATGGTTCCTTGCTGGATGTTCCCGCTGGCGATTGCGTGCGGAAACACGTTCGTCTTAAAACCGTCCGAGCGCACGCCGATGTTGGCGAATCGTTTGGCTGAACTGTTTAAAGAGGCTGGGCTTCCGGACGGGGTGCTTAACATCGTCCATGGGGCGCATGATGTCGTGAACGGGCTGTTGGAGCACCCGGATGTGAAAGCCATCTCGTTTGTCGGCTCCCAGCCGGTCGGCGAGTATGTGTACAAAACGGCAGCGGCTCACGGCAAACGGGTTCAAGCGTTGACGGGGGCGAAAAACCATTCCATTGTCATGCCGGATGCCGATTTGAATGTTGCGGTCCGTGAAATTATTAACGCGGCGTTCGGCTCGGCGGGAGAACGGTGCATGGCGGCGTCGGTCGTTGTCGCGGTTGGGGAGATTGCCGATGAACTTGTCGAGAAGCTGGTGGCGGCCGCGAATGAATTGAAAATCGGCAATGGGCTGGAGGAGAGCGTCTTTTTAGGCCCGGTCATTCGCGAAGCCCATAAGCAACGGACCGTGAAGTATATTGAACTTGGGGAAAAGGAAGGGGCCATTCTGGTGCGCGACGGACGAAAGGACGCCGCGGTTCAGGACAATGGATACTTTATCGGTCCGACGATCTTTGACCGAGTCACTACTGACATGACCATTTGGAAAGACGAAATTTTCGCCCCTGTTCTTTCGATCGTACGGGTCGAGACATTAGATGAAGCCATTGAGGTGGCCAACAAGTCTCCGTTTGCCAATGGAGCGTGCATCTATACAAGAGACGGGGGGAATGTCCGCAAATTCCGCGAGGAAATCGACGCCGGCATGTTAGGCGTCAACTTAGGAGTTCCCGCGCCGATGGCGTTCTTCCCATTCTCCGGATGGAAAAACTCGTTTTATGGCGATCTTCATGCGAACGGGATGGACGGCGTCGAGTTTTATACACGCAAAAAAATGGTGACTGCCCGCTGGTAAGGCGATCAAAAAAGTATCAAGCGCCGTAAGAGCGCTTGATACTTTTTCCATATGTTCAAAGGAAAAGGGGGACGGACAATGCCGCTTGTGTCGATGAAAAACATGCTGCAACGGGCATGGGAAGGAAGATATGCCATCGGGCATTTTAACATCAACAATCTGGAATTCGCCCAAGCCATTTTGCTGGGCGCCCAGGAGGAAGAAGCGCCGGTCATTTTGGCGGTGAGCCCGGGATATATTGGGCATCTTGGCGGGCTGCGGACCGCAGCCGCCATGGTGAAAGAGCTTGTAAAGGAGTACCGCATCACGGTGCCGGTCGCGCTTCATTTGGATCACGGCTCTTCCTATGAACAATGCCTCGAAGCGATGGAAGCCGGGTTTACTTCGGTGATGATCGATGCGTCCCATCATCCGTTAGAACAAAATATTTCCGTCACGAAACAAGTCGTCAAAGCCGCCCGGGAGTTTGGCGCCTCGGTCGAAGCGGAAGTGGGAAGAATCGGGGGGCAGGAGGATGACTTGGTGGTGGACGAAGCAGACGCCATGTATGCCATTCCGGAGGAATGTGAACGCCTCGTGAAGGAAACGGGGGTCGACTGCCTCGCTCCGGCGTTAGGCTCGGTTCACGGTCCGTACAAAGGGAAGCCAAAGCTGGGATTTGCCCAAATGGAAGAGATCGGGCGCCGAACCGGGGTACCTCTTGTCCTGCATGGCGGAACCGGAATTCCGCTCGCCGATATCCAAAAGGCGATTTCCTTAGGAACAGCGAAAATCAATGTCAACACCGAGAATCAATGGGCCTTTACTCGCGGCATTTGCCGCATGTTCCGCGAGAACGAGGGACTGTATGATCCGAGGAAATACCTCGGCGCCGGAAGAGAAGAAGTGAAACAGACGGTCAAACAAAAAATTCGCGAATTCGGTTCGGCAAAGAAGGCAACAGAGACCTTGTTGCCTTCGGTGTAGCCATACATGAACACGCAAAGGGGGGAGTGGAGGTGGCGCGAAACCCATGGCGCAAGGATGTGGCGATGTTTCTCATCGCCTCCTTTTTCTTTTGGTTGTCTCTTTTTATTTATATGCCGATCTTGTCTCCGTATGTCGAACAGCTGGGAGGGGCGTATTCGTTTGTCGGGCTTGTCTTGGGCAGTTACGGCCTCATGCAGTTTTTATGCCGCATTCCGATCGGCCTTGTCTCAGATATGGTGCAACGGAGAAAACCGTTTGTCATGATCGGCATGGCGGCTGCGATGGGAAGCGGGTGGCTGTTTGCGCTCACGAACAGCTTAGGATGGGCGCTGGTGGCAAGAGCGCTCGCTGGCGTCGCCGCCGCGACGTGGGTCGTCTTTACGGTTCTGTATGCTAGTTACTTCCGTTCGGAAGACATCCACCGGGCGATGGGCCAAATTTCGCTTGTCGTGGTGTTGGCGCAGCTCGTGGGCATGACGGCAGGCGGCTCGATCGTGGACCGCTGGGGCTGGCATGCCCCGTTTTGGGCCGGGGGATGTCTGGCCGCGGTGGGCGCCGTTCTCTCTGTATCGATCAAGGAATCGAACCAAAGCAAGGGATCGGTGCGGCCGCAAACCGTTCAGCTGAAAGACCTTTTTTCCGTTATGAAAGAACCGTTGTTGCTCAAAGTCTCCGTTTTATCCGTGTTGGCCCACGGGATCATGTTTACGACCATTTTTGGCTTCACACCGGCGTATGTCCTAAAAGCCGGCCTTGACGAACGAGATTTGGGCTTTCTGATGATTTGTTTTATGATTCCTCATGCCATCGCGACGGTGTTCATCGGAAAGACGGTCGTTCCTTTATTCGGGAAATGGCGATCCTTGGTCATTGCCTTTTTCGGCAGTGCCGTGTTTACGTTTTTGATTCCGGTTGCCGGCGGAAGCTGGTTGGTTTATCCTGTCCAAATCGGGAGCGGCTTTTTCCTCGGCCTTTTATTCCCCTTGTTGTTAGGAATGTCAATTGAATCGGTCGATGAAAGCAAAAAGGCGACCGCGATGGGAACGTATCAGGCGATTTACGCCATCGGCATGTTTGGTGGCCCGTACCTCGCCGGCATCGTCAACGAGCTCATCGCTCTTCCCTTCGCCTTTTATTTTGCCGGCACCCTTGGGCTCGTCGCCATAGGGATGATTGCTGTATGGAAGAGAAAAGAGAGGGGGTTGAACAAGGTGGTTCATCGAGGATATTAGTGAGAAGTAGGTTAGGTATAAAATAGTGATTGATCATTTTATCTACTAGTTTTGGGACTAGGGGGACGAAGAGAGAGTGATCCCATACCCATCAAGTTAAGAATTTTGGTCTTTGTGCATCGTCAAAAACATGGTATCCTTTCTAACGAACACTCCACGTTAGAAAGGATTTTTTTCATGGAAAAACAAATGAAAGCATGGATTCAAACCATTCGTCAACTCTTTTCTCCCGAAGAATGAACCCGTCTCGCACGGAAAACAGGCTTTATCCGGCGTCAGCGTTCGTTAACGGCGGAAGCCTTTCTGACTCTCTGTGCATGGGGAGATGGCTCACTGGCCAAACAGTCGCTTCAGCGGTTGTGTGCGGCCTTGACTGTAAACTAGCACATTATTTCAGAATCCCTTTTTCAAATTATTTCAGGCGGATTCGGAAATAATGTGCAAAATTTTTGCGGATTGTTCCGGATTTTGCACATTCTTTCGGAACGTTTGCACGCTCTTTCAGATGAAGATTTCCAGCGCGCCTGATGGACCGATGGAAAAGAAAAAGCACAAAAGAGGCCGATTCGGCCCCTTTCATGCTAATACCCCATTTCCTCTGCGGCCATGCGCACCACTTCTTC
>NZ_SDKL01000003.1:0-9477 GCF_004123125.1 Geobacillus sp. PK12 | reverse complement strand
AAGACAAATGGGTTGGTCGAATCCATCTCAAAGTTGAACAAGATCGCGATGTCCTGTAAAAATGCATCCTTCGCTAAATGCATCTCATCCAAAATGAACACCGGCGTGATCCGCCGTTCATGATACAATCGCTCGATCGCCTGCTGGATTTGGCGGAAGAGGTCTACCTTGCGGTACTTCGGTTCCTCTCCTAATCCCAAGGCCAAACCACGGTAAAAATCCATCACGCCTCCGGTGGATAACGGAAAGTAGACGACATGATACAATGATGGATTCAATGATTCTTTCAGCGCCCGAAGGGCGAACGTCTTGCCCGCCCCCGGCTCTCCGATCAACAGCCCGATCCCCCGGGTTCGTTTCACGTACTCCAGCGCCCGCAACGCTTCCTGAAACGGCGCCCCTTGATACGCCTCGGACGGGTCTGTTTCTTTCGCAAACGGCTCCCGCGAAAGGGAGTAAAACGATTTATACACCGTGTTCTCCCTCCTTCGCCGGAATCGCCGCAAACGGGGACCGATGGCGTTTTACATAGGCGTTGTCCTCCAAACGAACCCGAACGGCCTCCGCCACCTTCCTTCCATCTTCGTACACATAGACGCCCCGTTCGTCATAGCGGAGTTCAATCGATTGCCCAATGAACCGGGGCGGCACTTCATACAGCTGCTTGTTCAAGGTGATCGTTCCATCGGCTTTGACCTTGCGGTGCTCCCGCTTCAGAAAAATCGCATCCAGCCAATCGCTATCTTCGATGAACGACACGAGATGCACTTGCGATTGAAACACCTCATGCGGCGTTTTTCCGTCCAGCGAGGCGTGCGGTTTTCGATGATACTCCTCTTCAAGCCACCTCCAAAAGCGCTCGTTCAGCTCTTCGAGCGACTTCGGGGGATCCAACTCCAGCAGCGGATAAAACCGCGTCTGTACGGTGCGGAAGAACCGTTCGATTTTTCCCTTGCTTTGCGGGTCATACGGCTGGGTGTGGATGAGCGTAATTCCCATCTCGGCGCACGCATACTGCAGCACCTCGGACCGATAAATTTTCCCGTTGTCCGAGTAAATGCGCTTCGGCTTCCCGCAACGAAGCACCGCTTCCTTCGTGACGATCCGCAGCCCGTCAAACTTCTCCGAAGGGAAAAACTGCGCGTACGGCACAAACCGCGAGCAGTCATCGATATAGGCGATCAAAAACGTTTTCTGGGCTTTCCCATTGACTCGAATCGTGGGTCCATGGGATAAGTTCCCTTGCCAAAGCTCATTGATCTGGTCATACGCAAAGCGCTTTCGCTCCGGCATGGGCAAGATTTCTTTCCCGACAAGGTTGTGTTTTTTCAACAATCGGTATATAGTAAAGTAAGAGGTATGATTTTCTGGGATTTCCCCCTGCTCGATCAGGTGTTCGTAGAACACCGTCACGGGCATGGTGGGATGTTCTTTTCTTAGGGCTAAAATATGATCCTCATCATCGGGCGACAGACGCCTTGAGTGGCCGCGGTCCGAACGGCGCTTCGGCTTTAAGGCGTCAAAGCCCCCTTTTTTGTATCGGGTGCACCAATCGAGGATCGTCTTGGCTGCGATTCGTTTGTCGCCCTGGTGGGGAACATGGTGCACTCGCTCTCTCACCTCTTTCAGATACGTCTTCGGTTCCACCTGCCCATTCACCAACGGAGCGATTAGCCCGTACCGAAACAGGGCAATGTCGTGTCTCATCGACTCATCCATTCGAATCTCCTCCTTGTCTCACTTGGAATCAGGACCGTTCCGGTCCGTCTGCCCTTATCGTACCGGATCGCTTTTTCTCCGTCGATAGGAAAGGTTTGTGGGAACCTCCATAGCCATCAAGTGAAGCCTTGGAGCTACTCGCTCCAAGGCTTCACTTTTCATCTTTGGAGGCTGTGACCGTGAGAATATATAAAAGATAGGCATGCCAAATACACCTTCCCTATAGAAGGTTTTTTTCATGGTATATGAGGCGGGAATTTCTTATGACACCGGCATGATGACCAAACTCTCGATAATGTCTAAAGCGCTCTTTTTTGTATAACGCCTTGATTTTTTTCCGTGTTGAGCGATGATGTCACACAGTTTTAAAAGGAGTTGGACAACTAACGACTCAGAACACCATAAGGCTTGAAAGAAATCCATACCGAACTCCTTGATCATACTCATCGCCTTATATTCGCTCAATTCCTTTTTCTGTTTTCGATAGAGCCATTCCCGCATTTTAAACATGACAGTGGAGCTGATCAATAAGGCAATCAACGTTCCATACAGGTGGCACTGAAAGCGAGCCCCTTTCATCGGTTTGAATCAATGAATGTGAAACAGGGATTTCCATGTCTTAAATACCAATTCAATTTGCCAGCGAAGAGAATACAGTGTATGAATGTCGTGCAAAGAGGTATCAATCGCTGGAATATTGGTGATATATACAATATATTGAGTGGGGGCGTCGCGTCACGTACGCGGCCCCTTTTCGTTTCGCCTTCTGTTTCCATTGTCCTTCCTTCTGTCGCTCCTGTTCTTCGGTCAGCCGATACACAATGAGCCGCGGTTGATGAACGTTCTTTCCACTGACATACGCATGTTCCAGTTCCATGGTTTCTCCGGGTTGCAGCACCGCAAGGAAATCCTCTGGTTTCCATTTTCGAAATCGGTCCCCTTCTTTTTGGTCAATCCCTACATTGTGTTTGAGCCGTGAAATAGAAAAGGCTCCGGCGTCATGAATGGCTTGCAATCCCTCAAGCGAAAAATAGCCTAAGTCTTTCAAACAAAGGTCTCCCTCTTGGATGGTCGATAGAAGGGACGCTCCGTAGGCGGCGTCGTGATGACGGGCATCTTCGACATCCGCATGGAGAAACTTCCCTTCTAGCCATTCATATTCTAGCTGAATTTTCACCCCAGGCCCCGTACATCCCTCGTAAATCCCCCGGATTTCAGGAGGAAGTTGAAACGACGTGGAATCGAGAATGCGAATCCGGCGAAACAGCGAATGTCTTTGACATAAGTGACGGGCTTCCTGAGTCTGATGAATGAGCAGTTTTTCAAACACCGCTTTGAGGAAACTCACCGCTTTTTCATGAAACCGTTGATGGAGCCCTTCCGCACTCAGAGAGGT
Source organism: Geobacillus sp. PK12 (assembly GCF_004123125.1). Classification (NCBI taxonomy): domain Bacteria; kingdom Bacillati; phylum Bacillota; class Bacilli; order Caryophanales; family Anoxybacillaceae; genus Geobacillus; species Geobacillus sp. PK12. Next base: position 6,362 of record NZ_SDKL01000003.1, on the reverse strand, counting down.
GTTTTGCTTGAGAGCTAGAGCACTGCAAAGCTGCACCAATGATTTTTGACCGCCTCCTTCCTGGAGAAATGTGCAAAGTGCCACAAAATCATGGGCGCGTAATTTCCCCTTTCGTTGAATAAATTGATGATCTCGGGCCATATGTTCAAGTTCTTCGCACGATAACACGCTTCTTAATCCGTCTAAAAAAACATGCCATTCTTCTTGGAAGATAAGGACGTCTTCAAAAAAACCACCCTTTCTAAGACATTATGAGGTCTTCAAAAGGATGGTCAAATCAGGCATATATTTATTCCTGTTTTCTTAACTTGATGGCTATGGGGCCCCCCCCATTTTTATGTATAATCTAACTCTCAATTGATGGATGTCAAATTGATTTGAATGACTAGTGTAAATCGTGGTAAATTGTTGTATATCAATTTTATTGATACGTACAATTACAGCGATTAAGATATCATTTGTATAAAAAATAGAACGCCAAAGGCGAGGGGATAAGCAATGAAAATAAGAACTTTAATTGCAATGTATGCATGTTTGTTATCCATCTTTATCGCGTATGCCTACTATTATCAACAAGATATATCCCGCATTCGTTCTCTTCAGGATGAGATTTCTTCTCTCCACGGCAAGCCTGATGAAAAATATGTCATGGTCACCTTCCAATCAGGCATGGATTATTGGAAACGGTGCCTCAAAGGGTTTGAAGATGCGGCGGAATCATTAAATGTTTCTGTCGAATATCGTGGAGCAACTCAATATGACGTCAATGAACAAGTGACGGTGCTCGAACAAGTGATTGCAAGGAAACCCGCAGGGATCGCTATTTCGGCCATTAATCCGACTACTCTGACGAAGACCATCAATAAAGCGGTGGAGGAAGGGATTCCGGTTGTATTATTTGACTCGAACGCTTCCGGAAGCAAGGCGTTTTCATTTCTAGGGACGAACAATTATAGCGCTGGGGTAACGGCAGCTCACGAAATGGCCAAATTGTTGAAAAGTGAAGGGAAAGTGGCGGTCATTACCTCCCCTCATCAGCTCAATCACCAAGAGAGAACGAGAGGATTTGTCGAAACAATTTACCAAAAGTATCCTCGCATGCAAGTCGTGGCTGTAAAAAATGGAAAAGGTGATGCTTTGGCTTCTAAACAAGCGGCGATGGAGGTCTTAAATGATTATCCAGATGTGCGAGGCATTTTTGCTACGGAAGCAAATGGGGGAGTTGGCATGGCGGAAGCGGTGGCAGAGTTGAATAAGAAATATGTCAAACTAATTAGTTTTGATACGGAAAAACAAACGTTGGATTTGGTGAAGGAGGGGGCCATTGCCGCGACGTTGGCGCAAGGGACATGGAATATGGGATATTGGTCATTGCAATTTTTATTTCATCTCCATCATCATCTTACATCTCCATCACGCTCAGGGGATGCGCTCTTGCCTGCGTATGTCGATACAGGCATTACGGTTGTTACACGGGATAATGTCGACCATTTTTATGCCAAATGACTACGAAGAAATGAGTGATCAACGTTGTCAAGGATGAAACATTGGCGGATCAGCCATTGGCCGATACGATACAAATTTGTTTCGTTGTTGCTGGCTTCGATGATTGTACCCGCGCTCGGTTTAGGGAGTTTGGTAGGGTGGGCAGTTGACCGAATTGTTGAGCGTCAAGTCAATGAAAATACATTGCAATTGATCGGTCAAGTCAACCAGACATTGGAGTTTTATGCCAATAACATGCAAAATGTAACGTATTTGATTGCTTTTAATCCACAGGTAAGGTCGTTTTTGAATCGTGCAACGCCTCGCGATGATTATGAGATGCGTCAATTTTTGCAAGGCATTACTACGTTGTATCCTGAAATTGCAGGAATTTTAGTTGTGAATGAATATGGCGATTATATCAGCAACGAAATGTATACTCGTTCTTCTGAGCCGTTGACAGAGGAAACTTGGTATCGTGAGGCGGTGAAAAATAAAGGGATTTTCACCATGATCGGACATCCTGTCGGGCGGCATGTGATTTCTCATGCCCATTATACAAGCGAAGAAGTTGTATCCGCGGTGCGAGCTATTGTGGACCCTGAGACGCAAAAGGTAAGAGGAGTTGTTCTGATTGATTTAAAATTACGGGTCATTGCGGAAACGGTGAAAAACATCCATCTGGGGAAATGGGGATATTTGATGGTTGTAGATGAAAAAGGGAAAAGCATCTATACGCCGAGCCGCTCGGTGCTGACCGCTGTTCCATTGCATCGGATCAAAGGGGACAGCGGTACATTTTCTCAAAACATCCATGGACAACACGTTCAGTTTATTTATCAGCGCTCCCCCTTTACCCACTGGACAACGATCGGAGTGTTTCCTAGCGATGAATCAGCGTTAGAGGTGAAGGAAACCCATTTTTATATTATCAGCTTTATTTTTTTCGTTTGCTTTATCGCGATTGGTGCCTCTTACTATTTTTCTTTTTCCTTATCGCGGCCGATCAGCCGATTAACGATGTTGATGAAAAAAGCACAAGCTGGTGATTTGACGGTCCGTTATGATGAGGAGCGGATGGATGAAATCGGAATACTGGGGCGAAGCTTTAACCATATGTTAGATCAAATTCAGCGTTTTATTGCTCTGGCTGAATGGCAGGAGCGGCAGCGATGGGAGGCGGAACTGAGGGAATTGCAAGCGCAGATTAAGCCGCACTTCTTGTACAATACGTTGGACACAATCCAATGGATGGCGCGTAAAAAGGGGGCGGATGATGTGGCCGAAGTGGTAGGGGCGCTGGCCAAGCTGTTTCGCATCGGGTTGAGCAAGGGAAAGGAGATGATTTTGTTGGCTGAGGAGATTGAACATGTGAAAAGTTATTTGCACATCCAAGAAGTTCGTTATAAAGATAAGTTGCATTACACCTTTGACATACCAGAAGATTTGCAGAAATTCTATGTGTTAAAGTTGCTGTTGCAACCGATTGTCGAGAATGCCCTTTATCATGGCATCAAACAGCGGAGAGGACCAGGACATATTTGGATTCAAGCGCGAGAACATGAAGGAGTGATGTATATTTGTGTGAAAGACGATGGCGTCGGAATGACGACAGAGCAGTTGAAAGATTTACGGGAAAGTTTGGATATTGACTTTACATCAGGAGATCAAGAAGGCAGAATGAAAAAAGTAAAAGGATATGGAATGGTCAATGTTCAAGCTCGGTTGCAGCTGACTTTTGGTCCGTCTTACCGGCTTCATATCGATAGCGAGGAAGGGCAAGGAACGGTCGTGACCATTGTGCATCCGATTATTCCTTATCTTCCTTAAAAGATGGTGATGTGGCAAAAAGGTAAAGATGTACAGCGAAGTTTTTATATTTTTATATCCGTAAAATGATGACAGAATGTTTGCTTTCCTTGTGCTTTTCTATAGACTGAGCGTGTTTGTTGCTTGTTACAGCCTTCTGAGGAGGGGATGATGGTGTGGAAGGTGCTGATTGCAGATGACGAAGCGATCATTCGTGAAGGGATTCGGGAGTCGATCGATTGGAATGAATTTAACATGGAAGTTGTTGCAGAAGCAGAAGATGGGGAAGAGGCGTTGGAATTAGCTTTACGGCATCGAGTGGATGTATTGTTTGTCGATTTAAGCATGCCGATTATGGACGGGCTTACGCTGATGAAATATGCGCGGGAGAAGTTGCCAAATTGCCATATGATTGTGATTACTGGCTATGATGAGTTTTCGTATGCACAGGAGGCAATTCGCCTTCAAGTGGATGATTATTTATTAAAGCCAACCGATCCGCAACGATTGCGCGAAGTAGTCGCAAAAGTGAAAGAGAAGCTCGAACAGGAGCAAAAGGAAAAACAATATAGGGAATTGTTAACGAACCAAGTACAAAAGCATATTCACGTGCTTCGCCAGCAATTCGGGATGGAATGGGTGGCAGGGCGACTGACGGAGGAGGATATCATGGGACAACTGTCATTGCTCGGACTTTCACGGTCTTGTCCTGCGCAAGTCGTGGTGATTCAATGGTTTTCATTTAAAAATCAACCCATTGTGAGCGATCGGGATCGGCAGTTGCTTTTATTTGCCATTGAAAAGGCCGTCTCTGAATTATTGGGGGATGGTGAAAAAATTGTTTTTCGTGATTCAAACGAGTTTATTGTTGTGATCAGCTGGAAACCGATCAGTGAAGAACAGTGTAGGCAGATGGAAACGGCACTGAAACAACATTTGCACATTAGAGCCAGTGTATATATAGAAACGGTGGAAGGAGGAGTGGTCGGGGTGGCGACGGCATATGAAAAATGCAAAGAGCAAATGGTGGAAGAAAGCCGCCTTTCTCCGATTGTCCGTCGCGCTAGGCAGTATATACAGAAGCATTTTAGCCAATCGGATTTGACGCTTGAGTCCGTTGCTGAGTTTCTCAATGTCTCTCCGGTTTATTTAAGTCGAATGATCAAGCAAGAGCTCGGTATTTCGTTCATCCATTTGTTGACGAAAATCCGGATGGAGAAGGCGGCGGAATTGCTTTTGTCTACCGAACTGCCGATCCATGAAATTGCGGAACGTGTCGGTTATGATACGCAACATTATTTCAGCACCGCTTTTAAAAAAGCGATGGGTGTATCACCGAATCAATATCGAAGAACGCGCATGATCAGTGAATATACAGATTGAGAGCAAGCATTTACAGAACGGTCTTTTTTGGTAAAGATCGTTCTGTTTTTTTGAAAACGCTTCAACAAAGTTAAATTTTTATAAAAACGGTTAATGGATTGAAAAGACGAACAATTCGTTCGATGATATAGTAAAGCTAGAAATTAAATATACGTACAAATTTAAAGGGGGAACGAAAATGAAAAGGCTTTTATATGTGCTGACATTATTGGTATTTGTATTATCTTTGTCTGCTTGTGGGGGACTTGGAGCAAGCGGCGGAAAAGATGCAGGGTTTGTTGGCATTTCCATGCCGACGAAATCATCCGAGCGCTGGATCCATGACGGGCAAAATATGGTGAAAGAGTTCAAAAAACTCGGTTATAAAACGGATTTGCAATATGCTGAGGACGTAGTCGAAAACCAGGTATCGCAAATTGAAAACATGATCACCAAAGGGGTTAACGTGCTAGTGATTGCCCCGATTGACGCGGAAGCGTTGACGGACGTGTTGGAAAAAGCGCATAAACAAGGGATTAAGATCATTTCGTACGACCGTTTGATTAAAAACAGCAAGTATGTCGACTATTATGCAACGTTTGATAACTTTAAAGTTGGTGTGCTGCAAGGGCAGTACATTGAACAGAAGCTCGGATTGAAAGAAGGAAAAGGACCGTTCAACATTGAGTTGTTTGCCGGTTCTCCAGATGACAATAACGCCTATTTCTTCTTTGATGGAGCGATGTCCGTATTAAAGCCGTACATCGATTCCGGAAAATTAGTAGTGAGAAGCGGCCAAACGAAGTTTGACCAAGTAGCGACATTGCGCTGGGATGGAGCGACGGCTCAAGCGCGCATGGACAACTTGTTGAGTGCGCATTATACAAACGCACGTGTTGATGCGGTTTTGTCCCCGTATGATGGCATTAGCATTGGCATCATTTCTTCCTTAAAAGGGGTCGGTTACGGAACTCCGAGCAAGCCGATGCCGGTGATTACTGGGCAAGATGCGGAATTGGCTTCGGTGAAATCGATTATCGCAGGGGAACAAACGCAAACAGTATTTAAAGACACAAGGGAATTGGCGAAAAAAGCGGTTGAGATGGCGGATGCGGTGTTGAAAGGGAAAAAGCCGGAAGTGAACGATACGAAAACATATAATAACGGGGTCAAAGTTGTCCCAGCGTACTTGTTGGAACCGGTTTCGGTTGATAAATCCAATTATGAAAAAGTGTTGATTGACAGCGGTTATTATAAAAAAGAAGATTTAGAAAAATAGGCTCGAGGGAAGGACACGGATATAAGGGAAACCCCTTATATCCGTACTCTCGTCCAAGGAGGCGGAAAGTGATGTCTGAATTCATTTTAGAGATGAGGGGGATTACGAAACAGTTCCCGGGAGTCAAAGCACTCGATAATGTCAATTTTAAGGTGCGTGAAGGCGAAATTCATGCACTTTGCGGGGAAAACGGGGCGGGAAAGTCAACGTTGATGAAAGTATTAAGCGGTGTTTATCCATATGGGACGTATGATGGGGAAATTGTATTTAAGGGTGAAGTATGCAGGTTTAAGGACATTAAACAGAGCGAACAATTAGGGATTGTCATCATCCACCAAGAGTTGGCCTTGATTCCCTATCTATCCATTGCCGAAAATATTTTTTTACTCACATTTCGCACCCTCCCAACGAAAATCGGGAGGATTTT
>NZ_SDKL01000029.1:0-131829 GCF_004123125.1 Geobacillus sp. PK12 | reverse complement strand
AAAATCCTTTGTTTTGACCTTGTTAGGGTGCGAAATGTGAGTTTAAATATAATTTTTATATCATATAATAACGATCGCTCTCGAATATATTTCAAATCTAGTTCGACCATTTCCTCAAACCCAACATTACTTCTCCCACTCACTTGCCACAACCCTGTACACCCCGGGGTCACAAGCAATCGCTGTTTGTCATACTCCGTATACTGCGCTACTTCCCTTGGCAGTGGCGGCCGTGGTCCAACTAAGCTCATATCCCCTTTTAATACATTCCATAGTTGTGGTAGTTCGTCAATGCTTGTTTTGCGGATGAACTTTCCTACTTTTGTGATGCGTGGGTCATCTTTCATTTTAAACATTGCGCCGCTTACTTCATTTAAATGAAGCAAGGATTCTAGTAATTCTTCCGCATTGGTTACCATCGAGCGGAATTTATACATATAAAATTCTTTTCCGTCCTTGCCAACGCGGACTTGTTTAAAAAATACAGGTCCTTTTGGATCTTCTAGTTTAATAAGGAGCGCGACAATAAGAAATAGCCATGATAAACAAATAAGTCCTGCTAGCGCTCCGCATATATCCATGATTCGCTTGGCGATTAAATATCCTTTTTTATCATTTACAACCACTTGATGGTGACGTTTGATTTCGACAGTCGCGGTACTGCCTGGTTTCGCCAACTCCCCGTCCTCCTTATTTCTCTTCTACTTTCACATCATTTAATATTTTTTCCATGAATTGAATAAGGTCGTCTCTTAATTCGTCATGTTGCAACGCAAACTCAATCGTCGTCTTAATAAACCCGATCTTTTCTCCGACATCGTAACGCTTGCCTTCGAATTCGTAGGCGAAGACACGTTGAATTTCGTTCAATTTTTGAATCGCGTCGGTAAGCTGAATTTCTCCTCCGGCGCCGGCTTCTTGTTTTTCAAGGAATAGAAAGATTTCCGGTGTAAGTATGTATCTTCCCATAATCGCTAAGTTGGACGGCGCGGTGCCTGGCGCTGGTTTTTCGACGAATTGGCGGACTTGGTAGCGGCGTCCGTGCTGCTCGAGCGGATCGATGATGCCGTAGCGGTGCGTTTCGTTATCAGGCACTCTTTTGACACCAATAACGGAACTGAGAGTTTGTTCATATTGGTCAATTAATTGCTTTAAGCACGGTGTTTCCGCTTGGACGATGTCGTCACCAAGCAGAACGGCAAACGGTTCGTCGCCGATAAAGTTGCGCGCGCACCAGACGGCGTGGCCAAGTCCTTTCGGTTCTTTTTGGCGAATGTAGTGAATGTCGACTTTCGATGGTTCTTTTACTTTTTCGAGTAAGTCGTATTTGCCTTTTTGAATTAAGTTTTGTTCAAGCTCAAAAGCGTTGTCGAAATGGTCTTCGATTGCACGTTTTCCTTTTCCTGTGACGATGATAATATCTTCAATCCCTGATGCGATTGCTTCTTCAACGATGTATTGAATCGTTGGCTTGTCAACAATCGGCAGCATTTCTTTCGGCATCGCTTTCGTTGCTGGCAAAAAGCGCGTGCCGAGCCCCGCTGCTGGAATGATCGCTTTGCGCACTTTTTTCATGTGGTACGTAACCCCCTATGTATAGTTGGCCCCTATGCCCCCGCGCATCGGTGCAACCGCAGCTGCGCCGATGCGCCGATGCATATGGGCATAAAAAACAGTCCCTTTTTGGGGACTTAGTTTGGCAGTTTTGATTTCAGATTCAAGATTTCTTTTTCGTGATCGATCAGTTTGTCGAACATCACATCGGATCGGCGCTGCAAGTACGAGACGGTGACATCGACGGACTTTCTGATGCTGGTGACATCGTTTAAAATGAGGGATTGATTGTGTTTGGAAATGCGCAGCTCTTCGAGGATTCGTTCTTGCGTCTGCTTCATGCCGGCCATCTCGTGTTCTAGTGTTTGTTGGCCTTGTTGCAGCTGGGTGATGTCTTTTTGGATTTGAGAAACTGTCGTTTCCAATGTCCGTTGGCCTTCTTGGAGCTGGACGATCTCACGCTGCAATGCATTCTGGCCTTCTTGCAACTGGACAATGTCTTTTTGAATTTGAGAAACCGTCGTTTCCAATGTCCGTTGGCCTTGTTGCAGATGAATGACCTCACGCTGCAACGCCTTCTGCCCTTCTTGGAGCTGGGCAACGTCCTTTTGAATTTGGGAAACCGTGGTTTCTAATGTCTGTTGGCCTTGTTGCAGCTGGGTGACATCCTTCTGAAGTTGTGATACGTCTTGCTGCAGCTGCGATACGTCTTGACGAATGTGTCCGACTGTGCCTTCCAACCGCTCGAGCCTGTCGTGGACTGGTTTCAGTTCTTCTTGCAAGACGGAACGAAGCAATTCTTTCAGCTCTTGGCTCATGGCTTCACCTCCTTGACGCCATTATAGCATGGCGCGGCAGGGAAACGTTACAACGTGTATTCTCCTTGTCCGGAGTCATTCAGTGGAATGCGTTGATGAGGAACTTCATGCCCCAAAATGACAAGGCTTGGATCATCCCAGTCCGCATACGGCGGCTTCTTCACAGGTTTGCCCACCGGTTGCCGAAACAAAGCTGGATCTGGCGAGTTTTTCGATAAATGGTCATCCTGGTAGGCCGTGTATACACATATTTTTGAAAAAGGCGGAAGATCCAAAAGCCCTCGTAACATATAGGCATGAAGCATGCCTCCTTCAAACTGCTGTTTCGCCTTTTCCCAACTCTTCACTCTTACTGTTTTTTTACATTCAAAAATGTGCAGTTCCCAACATTGCTTCTCTCTTCTGACAAAGACGATGCCATCGGGTGTGTTTTTGGTTCGAAGATAAGGGAATCCGTTGTTAGGCTTGATCGAAAACACTACGGCTTCGTTGGAACAGTGGAGCGTTACTTGTGCTTCTCCCGATTTTTCCTGCTCGATCACATATAACGTTCCGCCTGTTTCCCCCGTTTTCTCATAAAAGCTTCGCTCAAGGTATTCGAGGTTATTCATCCTCTCCATCCTCTTCCCCGATCTGGAATGCATACGTCTCTTCATTCAACTGCCAAATGACTTCATTGAACGTTTCCGCCGGAAAGCCGTTTTCGGTCGGAATGAGCGGCGTGATGATCGTGTCTTGGCCTTGCATGCGGAACTGGTACGCCCTCACCTTTTTCGGATCAATCGCGTCCTCATCGACATAGCCATACGTTTTCATCAACTGTTCTCTCTTTGGATGCTGGTGAAGTTTGATCAAATTGTTCACCTGTTGGAACAAAATATCGCTATGGGTGGTCAACCACACCGGCATGCCTCGGTTGGCCAACTTGACAAGCGCTGTCGCTAATATGCGCTGGACGCGTGGATGCAGATGCGCTTCTGCCTCTTCAAAAAAGAGTGAACGGTACGTTGCTTTTGATTTTAAAAACAAAATGAGCGGCGACAGTTCAGTTACAAGCGACGATGTGACGTATAACGGCAAGCGCTCTTGTTTGCCTTGTGGGCAATAGTAGAACGATGGAATCGGTCCTTTTTCTTGGTCCATGGTTCCGTTGGCAATCTCGGTTTCAATAAATCGTCCGATGTCCGCATATTTCGACTGTCCGCTTTCCTCCAAACGCAACAACGCTTGCAAGAATCGATAGACAGGCAACGTGAAGTCAAGGGATGGTTCCTCATGTTCTTCGTTGATCATCCGTTCCATCATCTCTTGCACCAGCGCCTTGTAAGACAACATGAACCCTGTTCTCGAAGCGGGCAAATACAGCGCTTCGCCAATGGCCCGCCCTTGGATGCCGCCTTGTCTGGATGGCGGGTAAAACGGCGATGTAAGTCCATCCATCAGCAAATTCCACGTAATGTATTGAGCCATGCGATACCGCTCTGTCGCTTGTCCCTTGCTTCGATCCGTATACGGGATGCGAATATAGTGTTTCCCCGTCGAAAAACGAGTGCCTTGGAGCGAATCTTTCTTTTCAAAGATGATTCGCAGCGGTTCAGAACGGCGGTACCGCTCGATGCTTAACGAACCGATCGGGATTTTGCGCCGAAAAATCGTTCGAACCAACTCGCTTTTTTTGTTTCTGAGAACATCATTAAACCATTGGACAAACAGTTGCGCTTCACGGTCTTGGATGAGGCAGTCATCGCCGATAGACGATTCAAGAAAGCGATCGATTTCCTTGTACGTGGACGTGTTCGGAGGGTCTTTTGGAAACAGCTTGCGCCCCTCGGACAACACCCCCCAAAGAAGCGACATCAGATAGCTTTTCCCACTGTTGTTGTCGCCGACAAACAACATTAACGGGGCAATATCGATTTCCCCCTGTTTGATCTTTCCAAATCGCTCAACCTTTAACGCCCAAGTTTGTTCCATGCGCGCATCGCCTCTTTTCACAGATTACGGATCCTCTATCTTTCTATTATAAACGATACGCCTGACTCATAATCACTGAATTAGATAAAAACGAGTGAAAAATCGGGCATCTAACCCGCCCTCACGCCACACCCTCGACGACGGGCGTCTAAGGTGCCGGGACCGTCATCGTCCCCACCCACGGCATGGCCGAGTGCCTCCATTGATAACGGTAAGGAGACATCACCGGAAAAAGCGCGAAGCAAGAAAACGGCCTGTCTTTAAGACCAAGAAGCCGCTGCTAGGAATCTCTCGCCGCGCAAGCCAAACTGTCTTAAAGAAAGAGCCACCGCTATTGGATGCCGTTCGACATGATCCTGAATCGTTCTACAAGAAACAAGCCATGTTTCGACACCGAACGGACAAAAAAAGAAGTATCTCTTCTACTTTTTTATGGCTCTTCACTAAAAGTTGTACTTGATTTTTTCTGAACATACCCTATTTACGCTTGTGAGGGAAAATCAGCACTTTTTGCATATCTTTGTGCAGGAAACCGTATTGCTTGTCAAGTACATGTTGTGGTGAAGAGCCTTTTTTATATCATACTGCCAACTATTTCTAAAAGAGGCCAAGGAACTTTTTCTTTTTCACCCGCTGTGGTTCGTCGCGGAACACGGCTTGGCCGCGAACGAGCAGCTCGGCGTTCTCTTGGAAGTAGTACACCATGTCTGTCCCGTATTCTTTCCGGATCACCTCGTACGCCTCGCGGAGGCGAAACGGCCGCGTTTTCGTGTTGTGGGCGTCCGAGGCGATGAAATGGGCCAAGTTCGCCTCCATCAGCTGAAACGAGAACGCCTTGATTTTCTTGCCGAAATGGCCTGTAACGCTCGATGCCGTCAGCTGGGCCAAGGCACCGCGTTTGACGAGCTGGTACAGCCGCTCTGGATATTCGATGATTTCAACGTTTCGCTCCGGATGGGCGATGATCGGGATGAACCCTTTTACTTGCGCATCAAAGAGGAGCTGCTCCGCATACTTCGGCACGTGATCGGGCGGAAATTCGATCAAGACGTATGGCGTATCGGCAAGCGTCATCACCTCGCCGCGGGCCAGGCCGTCAAGCAAGTCGCCGTGGATGCGCACTTCTTGGCCTGGAAGCACGTTCAAGGTAATGCCGCGCCGTTTCAATTCGTCGTTCAACTCAGCCGCCAAGGAAAGGACGGCTGGTCTTGGGTTTTCATACGTCCCATTTTGATGATGGGGAGTGGCGATGATCGTCGCAATCCCTTCGCTGGCTGCCGCTTGCGCCATGGCGATGGCGTCTTCCATTGTCGACGCTCCATCGTCAACACCTGGTAAAACGTGGCTATGAATGTCGATCATCGTCACTCCTCCTCGCTTTTTCGTTCTACTAAACAACTATTATGGTAACATAGGAAAAACGGGCTATCAACGGGAGAAATTTGTCGAACATCGTCGAAATGGAAGACAAATTCCACCAATTAGGGACAAGCTGGAACGCCAGCCAATGCGGCTGTCAGTTGTCTTCTTTTCGAAAACGATCTATAATCGAAATGGTATGCACGAAAATTTCTGAACGGAAAAGGAAGAGTGCGCATGAGAGCAGAACGTCGGAAAAAGAAGAAAACATGGCTCCGCTGGGTGACGGGATTGCTCGTCGTGTTATTCGCTGGAGCGGGAATATTCGCCTATTCTATTTATCATCATGTGAAACAGACGGCGAACCAAATGCATGAGAACGTCAACTGGAAGTCGGAGAAGCGAAAAGAAGACGTTTCGTTTGAACGGAAGACGCCGATTTCCATTTTGTTGATCGGCGTTGATGAACGCAAAGGGGATCGCGGGCGCGCGGATACACTGATTGTGATGACGGTGAATCCGAACAAGCAGTCGATTGACATGGTGAGCGTGCCGCGCGACACAAGGACCGAAATCGTTGGAAAAGGGACGGAAGATAAAATCAACCACTCGTACGCCTTTGGCGGCGTGGAGATGACAATGGCGACGGTCGAGCATTTCTTGGACATCCCGATTGACTATTACATTAAAGTCAACATGGAAAGCTTCCGCGACATTGTCGATGCCGTCGGCGGTGTGACGGTGAACAACCCGTTCGCGTTTACGTATGAAGGAACGCATTTCCCCAAAGGTGAGATTACATTGAACGGGGACGAAGCGCTGAAATACTCTCGCATGCGGAAAGAGGACCCGCGCGGCGATTTCGGGCGCCAGGATCGGCAAAAGCAGATCATTCAAGCGATTATTGAGAAAGGCGCCAGCTTCTCGTCGCTTGCCAATTACAGCGATGTGCTCGCAGCGATCGGGAAAAACGTGAAAACGAACTTGACGTTTGAGGAAATGAAAGAAATTCAAGCGAATTACAAAGACGCCCGCAAGCACATTAAGCAGCTGCATATTACGGGACAAGGGACGAAAATCAACGGCATTTATTACTTGCTTGTGCCGGAGAGCGAACGGCTGGCGATTTCGAATGAGTTGAAAGAACATCTCGAGCTGAAAGCGACAGCGGTGAAGTAATGCGACAGTGCTGACCCAAAAGGCCGTCTGTCTTCAAGATAGGCGCAACATATAGTGTGGAAAAAGTGGTCAAGTGCACATATACGGAGACGAACGAGGGCGTCCCCATCCTTTTGGGACGCCCTCGTTTTTATCGGGCAATGAAATGCTTGGCGAGCGCATCGGCCCACACGTTGGCGCCTTCTGCGGTCGGCAAGTCGGTTTGCGGGTCGACGTAGCGGTTCAGTTCCTCGCTGTTTGCATCCGGCCAGGCGGGCCAATGGTTGATATAAGGATAACCGTTCTCTTTCGCGAACGCTTCAAGCTGCTCGACTTGCCGCGGATAGTAGGTCGCGTTGTAAATCGGGTTCGGCGGCTGCAAGATCACGACCGCATTCGGGGCCGCCGATTTGAGTTGGTCGATGATCGATTGGATGTGGGCAAGCGTGTCGTCGATCGTCACGACGCCGTTGTCGTTTAACAAAAACGGTTCAAGCAAGACAAGATCAGGCTTGTCCTTGACCCAGTCGGCGGCGATGCGCTGTCGGTCGGCGTCGGCGGTCGTCAAGCCCTCGTATTCGTGGACGGTGATGTGAAACACGCCTTTCCCGTAGGCGTCATCGAGCGCTTGTTTCAACCGCTCAGGCCAGCCGCCGTTTTCTGGCGTTGATTCGGAGCCAGCGATGACAAGACGGATCGGACGGTGTTCCTCCACCGCCCGCTTGATGGCAGCTTGCGCGGCCGCTGGCAGCTGCCTAGCGCGGGCGAGGATCGCTTCCGTTTGGCTCGTCTCCGTTTCCTGCTTGGCGGATGTTTCGACTTTCGCCCGCGCCGCTTGCACGGTGGCTTCGATTTTTCGCTCCCAGTACAAGTGACCGGTGATCAGAAAGGCAAGGCAAGCGGCGGTGAGCAAAAGGATGAAGACGAAGTTTCTCAACGGTTCTCTCCCCTTTTCTCTATCAGAACGGCTTCCCGCGGTCGGGAAGCCGTTTGTGGTTACTTGTATTGATAGTAATAATAATACCCGCCGTCGCGGTGCTTCCGCTTGTTCAAGACAACGCCGAGCAGTTTGGCGTTGGCCGCTTCGAGCAGTTCTTTCGCCTTGACCGCCGCTTCGATTTCGGTGCCGCCGCTTTCGATGACCAAGACGGTGCCGTCGCATTGATTGGCTAAAATTTGCGCGTCTGTCACGGCCAAGACAGGCGGGGTGTCGAAGACGACAAGGTCAAACGTCTCATACAGCTGTTCGAGGCATTGCGCCATCGCTTTCGAGCTGAGGAGCTCGGCGGGGTTGGGCGGAATCGGGCCCGACGTCAAAACCGACAAGTGATCGATTTCGGTCGCTTGGCACGTCGACAACAGCGGCGCCGAACCCGTTAAGACGTTGGTCAGTCCTTTGTAGTTGTTTAAGCGGAACGTGTAATGGACGGTCGGTTTGCGCAAGTCGGCATCAATGAGCAATGTCTTTTTCCCTTGCTGGGCGAAGACGGCAGCCAAGTTCGCCGCGGTGGTCGATTTTCCCTCGCCAGGTCCGGTTGACGTGACAATTAGGGAGCGGAGCGGCGCATCAATGAATGAAAATTGGATATTCGTTCGGATCGTCCGGTATTGCTCTGCAATGGGGGATTTTGGATTCTCGACCGTGATCAGCTTCCGTTCCGCTTTGCGGATTGATGCTGCTGGTTTACGAGCCAATGGTTTCACCTCTTGTTTGTGGAATGGCGGTTTCGCGTTTCGCTTTTTGCCCGCCTTCCGCCGTGATCAAACTGACCGCACCGAGCACCGGCAGGCCGAGATGTTTTTCGACGTCTTCTTCCGTCTTGATCGTGTTGTCCAAATATTCAAGCAGGAACGCAAGCCCGACACCCGTCATCAAGCCGACAACAAAGGCGATGGCCATGTTCAGCAATGGCTTCGGTTTGACCGGGGCTTGATGGTCTTTCACTTCCGCTTTCGAGAGAATCGTTACGTTGTCGATGTTCATGATTTTGACGATTTCGTTTTTGAACACTTCCGCGGTTTTGTTGGCGATCTCAGCCGCCAAGGCGGGATCGGGATCTTGGACGGTGACGGAGAACACTTGCGAGTCTTTTTCGCTTGAGACTTGAATCTGTTCGTTCAGCTCGTCGATCGTCCGGTCAAGGCGGAGCTCGTCTTTCACTTTTTCCAAAATGGTCGGGCTTTTGATGATGACGCTGTACGTGTTGATGAGCTGCACGTTCGTTTGGATTTCATTGAAGTTGTAGAGCTGCTGCTCCGATTTCGCTTGGTTGACGAGAATTTGTGTCGATGCCTGATAAATCGGCGTTAATAGAAAATAGCTGACCACACCGCTTACAACGGTCGCTAGCGCGGTGATCAGCACGATGAGCCAAAGCCGTTTGCGCAATGTTTCGAACAGCTCACGCAGGCTGATGGTTTCTTCCATCCGTGTTCCCCCTCTCTTGTTTGCCTCCGTCTTGCTTGACGTTCGCTGAATGTACGCCCCTTCTGATGTAGAATGGGTGGGCTGTGCGGGTGTTTTCCCCGCAAGGACATCGCGGTGTTCGACCTCTGTCCCGATCTTTCGAACATGAATCGACATTCCCATTATAGCGAATAGAAAGGGACATCGCTAGCCGAAATGAGTACTAATTTTGGCCAAATGAAAAGGCCGCCCGACAGGCAGCCTTTGTTTGCGCTATTCATCTTTATTGTCTTTGTCGTTCGCATCCCGCGGGTCTTCAATCGGGTCTTCGCGGTCCGGAACCGTATCGCGCTCATCGTCGCCCGGTCCGTTGTTCGTATCGTCTCCCGGCGGGAGTTGATTGTTTTGGTTGTCGTTCAAATCGGTATCGCGGTTGTCCGGGATGCCGTCATTGTCTTTGTCGTTGTCGACGTTATCGTTTTGGTTGATGTCATCAGCCGGGTTCATGTCTCGGTCGTTGACATCGTTTTGGTTGTTTGGCGGCGGCGGATTGTTGTTGTCGCGGTTCATATTGCATCCAGCCGCTAAAAAGAGGGCGACAAGAGCGCTGAACAGCCGGATCAGCAACGCTTTTTTCTTCATCCTATCTGCTCCTTTCTATTGGTTGTGATGACCTTATGTAAGGCCGGTCCTTGTTTATCTTTCCCAGAAAGAAACTTTTCATTCGTTCGCTATATAGCGCAGCCGACAAAAAAACGCGCTCCCCGAAGGAACGCGTTTTGTTCAGTCAGCTCGTTTGTCGCCAAGAGCGAACATCAACTCCGTTTCGCAGACAAGCTCGCCGTCGACGGTGGCGATGCCTTTGCCTTTGCCGATGGCGCCGCGGACGCGGAGAATTTCGACTTCCAAGCGGAGCTGGTCGCCCGGTTTGACTTGCTTTTTAAAGCGGCAGTTGTCGATGCCGGCGAAAAAGGCGAGGCGGCCGCGGTTTTCCTCACTTTGCAAGAGGACGACGGCGCCGACTTGGGCGAGCGCCTCGACGATCAACACGCCGGGCATGACCGGGTATTCAGGGAAGTGGCCGGCGAAATAGGCTTCGTTGGCGCTGACGTTTTTGATGCCGACGGCGCGCTTTCCTTCTTCGATTTCCAGAATGCGGTCAACAAGCAAAAACGGATAGCGGTGCGGGATGATCGCTTGGATTTGTTGGATGTCAAGCATAGAAACACTCCTTTTCATGATCATCAAGACGATGACGCGGCGAGGTGCTGCTTACGTCCCTTTTTCGACAAAGTCGAGGATGTGCTGCCACGTCGACGGGCGGAACACGTCAATCCACGCTCCGTCGCCGATGGCGCTGTAGCCGACGACCGCACCGGCGGCGAGGCTTAAGGCCATCAAGGCGGCGACGATGATGAGCCGAAGCCAAATCGGGATGAGCCGGGTGCGCGCGAACCGGCGCGGCGCGGCCGCCTCCCCTTCCGGCGGAAGGGCTTTGGCTTCCGGTTCGGCGGGGGCCGGCGGGCTCTTTCTTACTCGGCCTTTCCGCCTTGCCATCCGGGAAGACGGCGAGCTCATAGGTTCTTGATGCCTCTCGTCACTCATCGCGATCCTCCTTATGAGGAGCGCATGCCGTTAATCAGCCCGAGCATTTGTTCGGAGATGGAAATGGCGCGGGCGTTCAGCTGATACGCTCGGCTTGTCGCCATCAGGCCGACCATTTCTTCGCCAAGGTCGACGTTCGACTGTTCCAAGGCGCCTTGTTTGACGCCGATTTGGCCACGCAAATTGCCGTTGAGCTCCCGAGCGGCGCCAGGGACATCCGGCAAGGTGAAGACGTTGTCGCCCTGGGCTTCGAGAAGCTGCGGACGGTCAATGGCGGTGACGCCAAGGTTCACGCGGGCAACAACCGCACCGCTGGCATCAGTGGCCGTCAGCGTCCCGGTCGGGGAGAGCTGAAAGCCGGTTGTGCCGGCGGGAAATTCGATGGGCCGATTCGCTTCATCGAGCACCGGGCGGCCGTCGCTTGTCACGAGGGCGAGACGCCCGCCCATAGGAGTGATAGAAAAGTTGCCGGCGCGGGTGTAGCCGATCGTTGTGGCGCCGTTGGCATCGGTGACTTGAACGCGAAACCATTGGTTGGCGGCAGTGAAGGCGAAATCGAGCGCGCGGCCGGTCTCAACGAGCGCTCCTTGCGTGGATACAAGCATCGTCGAAGCGAGGCGCGCCCCGTTGCCATAGCGCGCGCCCGCCGGCGTCTCGCGGGGCGCTTCGTCGTTCGGCAGGCGGTCGACTTGCTGAGCGAGGAGCTCAGCGAAGCTCGCTTCGCGCCGTTTAAAGCCGACGGTGTTGCTGTTGGCGATGTTGTGGCTGATCGTATCAAGCCGCTCTTGCAAGGCGTTCATCGTGTTGGCGGCGGTGAGCATCGAACGAAGCACGGGCTTGTCCTCCTTTTGTCATCATTTCAGGCGGCCGACTTCATTGACGGTCTTGTCCAAGCTGCGGTCGTACGCTTGGATGATTTTTTGGTTTGCTTCAAACGTGCGGTAAGCCGCGAGCAAGTCGGTCATCGTCCGCTCAATGTCGACGTTCGACCGCTCGAGAAAACGCTGTTTCACCGTATACGTCACATTGCCGAGCGCCTGCGGCAACGACCCTGTCGTGCTGCGGAATAAGCCGTTTCCTTCCTTGACCAACGTTTGCGGATTGGCGGCGAATGCAACGCCGAGACGGGTGGCCGTCCCATTCTCATCGATGATCGTTCCATCGTCGCGGACCGAGAACCGCTCGCTTGAGAGCGGAATGCGCTCGCCATTGGCATTAAGCACATACCAACCCTCTTGCGTCGTCAAGTAGCCGTCCGGGCTCAAGGTGAAATGACCGTTTCTCGTGTAGCGGACCTCGCCCTCACCTGTTTCGACGGCAAAAAACAGCGCGCCCCGCTGGCCGCTTGCCCGGTCGACGGGGACTTGTCCATCGACTAAGGCTACATCAGTGGAGAGACCGGTTTCTTTAATATCCCCTTGGCGGAAGTTCGGGATGAGTTCTTGCATATAGACGCCCGTAACGAGCGGCCCAATGACGGTTTGCGTCGGGATGGCGCGCCTTGAGGCGGTCGGGATCGGCTCGTCCTCGAGGCGGCTCATCAACAGTTCCGGAAACGCTCTCATCGCTCCTGCATCAGCTTTGTATCCCGGCGTTTCGGCGTTCGCCAAGTTGTTGGTCAGCATCTCGACGCGCCGCTCCTGGGCGAGCATGCCGCTCGCGGCGGTATACAATCCTCTTAGCATGACAGCTCCCTCGCTTGTCCATGAAAATTCGTGGCAGAAAGCCGCTGCCGGCGTTGGCGGGCGGCTTGTTGATTCCATTATAGGCGGGCGGGGGCGGCAGCCGCATCCCCCGCTTTTCCTTTTTTACACCAACTGCGATTTCGGCGCGCGGTCGATGTTCTCAAGCATCAGCCCGGTGCCAAGGGCGACGCAGTCCATCGGATTCTCCGCGACAAACACCGGAAGCTTCAGCTCTTCGGCAAGCAGCAAATCGATGCCATGCAAGAGGGCGCCGCCGCCCGTTAAGATGACGCCTCGGTCGATGATGTCGGCCGACAGTTCCGGCGGCGTGCGCTCGAGCACGCTTTTCGCGGCTTGTACAATCAAGGACACCGGCTCGCGAAGCGCCCGTTCGATCTCCTCCGAACGGACGGTGATCGTGCGCGGCAGTCCGGTGACGAGATCGCGGCCGCGGACGTCGATTTCTTCGGTCCGTGCGCCTGGGAATACCGTTGCGACCTTAATCTTGATTTCCTCGGCCGTTCGCTCCCCAATGAGCAGCTTATATTCGCGCTTGATGTAGTTTAAAATCTCCATATCAAACTTGTCCCCGGCCATTTTAATGGAAGAGGCGGTGACGATGTCTCCCATCGAGAGAACCGCGACGTCAGTCGTGCCACCGCCAATATCAACGACCATGTTTCCGCACGGCTGAAAAATGTCCATTCCGGCGCCAATGGCTGCGACTTTCGGCTCTTCCTCCAAGTACACTTTTTTGCCGCCGCTTTTTTCCGCTGCCTCTTTGATCGCTTTCCGTTCCACGGATGTTGTGTTCGTCGGGCAACAAATCAAAATGCGCGGTTTGGCGAAAAAGCCTTTTAGGTCGAGCTTGCTTAAGAAATGCTTCAGCATCGCTTCGGTAATGTCAAAATCCGCGATGACGCCGTCTTTGAGCGGCCGAATGGCAACAATATTCCCAGGAGTACGTCCGACCATTCGTCGTGCTTCTTCGCCGACTGCCAGCACTTTGTTCGTGTGTTTATCGATCGCCACGACGGACGGCTCATTGAGCACGATGCCTTTGCCTTTGACGAAAATGAGGACGTTCGCCGTGCCTAGGTCAATGCCGATGTCTCGTGAAAACATATGACTTGCTCCTCCTTGCCTCTGCCCTAAAATCATTCCTAATTGTTTATTCTACCATATTTGCCTCCCGGAATGATACTGCAAACGGCAGATGGCAAGGAAAAAGTCAGTTGTTTTTCACCGTCTGCTTTTTATACTTTTTCTTCGTTGCTTCCCCGCCGCGCAAATGGCGGATCGATTTATGGTAATCGAGAATTTGTTTGACTTCTTGGGCCAGTTCCGGGTTGATTTCCGGCAGCCGCTCGGTCAAGTCTTTATGCACGGTGCTTTTGGATACGCCAAATTCTTTCGCAATGACGCGAACGGTTTTCCTTGTCTCCACGATATACTTGCCAATCTTGATCGTACGCTCTTTGATGTAATCGTGCACACCACTCGCCCTCCCTAGGTTGGATGTGAGAAGTGAGAAGTGTGAAATGAGACTCGTCTTGCCACTGATGAGCGCCGCTTTCGTTGGATGTCTTAGAAGCGTCTTCATCGCGTCGCTTGCCGGTTGTGAACGATCCCCACCTCAACCACTCTCATTGCTGTTCAATTTGTAACATTTTATTAGACAAATCGGGCATATATACCAGAAATATCAAGGCGGACAACGGTTTTTTCACAATTTTTTTGCGGTTTGTAACGGAGAGAAAATGGGAAACGACTATAATAGAAAAGTCAAAGGAGGAGCGAGAATGGGAAACGGAAAGACGATCGGCATCATTGCGGCGCTCGTGGGAGCAGCAGCGGCGAGTGCGTTGTTCATGTACACAAACAGCAGTGATCAACCGCAGGCGAAAGACGATTTGCTTGGCCCCGCTCCGGCCGGCAAACCAGCGCCCGCGGGCGGAAAAGGCATCATCGCCGGGACGCTGGAGCCGTCGCTCACGTACGAAAGGCAAAACGATGCTTACGTGTTTACCTTTACGGTCAAAAACCAAACCGAACGCGTGCAAACAGTGACGTTTACGAGCTCGAAAAAGTATGACTACGTTTTATACCGCGATGGACAAAAGGTGAAGCAGTTCAGCGAAGGGAAGATGTTTGCGCAAATTTATGAGGAACGGACGTTAAAACAAGGAGAAGAGCTGTCGTTTCAGGAAACGTTCCGCGGTCTAGAGCCGGGGACGTATACGCTTGAGTGGTGGCTCGCTGATCCAAACTGGCCGAACGCGCGGGCGACGGCGACGTTTACGGTCGAGTGAAGGCGCTTCCGATTTGCCTTCGCGGCTGTTGCCGCGCTCGCCATCCGGCGTCTAAATTAGGAAAACGCTCCTGTCCCGAGCGCTTTTTGCGGCCTTTTCCAACAGGAATTTCTGCATCGATGTTCTTTTTTGCCCGCGCTGCCACAAAAAGAGGGATGCTCACCCATGGATGAAGCATCCCGTTGCAGCGCCGAAAAGATTTTCCCTGCATTACGACAAAAAGAAAGCCCCATACACAAGCGCCAAGACGATGACGTACGCTGGGTGGATGCGCCATTTGCCCAGCAGCAAAAAAGCGCTCGCGGCGGTGAGAAACGCCGTTTGGCCGAGCCCGGCCCCTTCGTACGATTCGCGGAAAAGGTCGATCGCCATAATCCCGAGCATCACGGCGATCGCTGGGCGGATGTAGGCGGTGAGCCGCTTCACTTGCGGCGCGTCTTTCCATTTGTACAAGAGCCCAAGCAGCGCCAACAGCAAAACGAGCGACGGAGCGACGCTGGCAAACACGGCGACGACGGCGCCAAGGACGCCGGCTTGTTCGTATCCGATATAACCTGCCATTTTCGTCGCAATGGGGCCGGGAAGAGAGTTGCCAAGCGCCAGCACCTCGCTGAATTCGTTGACCGTCATCCAGCCGTAGCGGTCAACGACCTCGTGCTCGATGAGTGGGATGGAAGCCGGGCCGCCGCCGTAGCCGAGAATGCCGGGCCAAAAAAAGGCGAGAAACAGCTGCCAGTAGATCATGACGACGCCCTCCTTTCTCCGCCTTTGTCTCTATCCACCGCCTTCGGCTTGCTTCGGCCGACAAACGCGGCCGCAAGCAACACTGCGACCACAAGCGCCGGATGAAGGCCGAGCCACTGCAAGGCCAAAAAGCAGGCAAGAAGGAGCAGGGCGGCCGGCCGCCAGCCGAGGGCGGCGCGCGCCTGCTTGGCGAACTGCCACGTCATTTCCGCCAACATGACCGCCACGACCGGCAACACCGCTTTTGTCATCCCGGCCACCCACGGCGTGTCTTTGAACGACGACAGCGCGGCCAGCAGCACGATCATCAGCACGACCGTCGGGGCGGTCGTCGCCAAAACGGCGTTTAGGAGCCCCAGCGGGCCCCCGACGCGATGGCCGATATAGCCGGCGAGCTTCGTCGCAATCGGGCCGGGCAAGGCGTTGGCAATGGCGAGAATTTCCGCAAACTCTTCATCGGTCATCCACCGGTATTTTGTCACCACTTCGGCGCGCACGAGCGGGATGGAGGACGGGCCGCCCCCATACCCGAGCATGCCGACGCGGAAAAACGCGAGAAACAAATGCCATTGGTTCATGTATGTCATTCCCTTACCGTTGGTTTACCAAGCGGCGACCGCGCCGTCCGTGCGCGGCTCCGTCCCGGCGGCGAGCACGCCGGTGTGCGGATCGCGCCAAATGATTTGCCCGCGGCCGAACGGACCGCCATCAAGTGCGACGCGGATGTCATGCCCTTTGCGGGCGAGCGCTTCGGCGATATGGCGCGGGAAGTGCGGCTCGACGAGCACTGTTTTCCCCTCCATCCACTGCCAGCGCGGCGCATCGAGCGCCGCTTGCGGGTTCAAGTCAAAATCGATGGTGTTCATGATCACTTGCAAATGCCCTTGCGGCTGCATAAATCCACCCATGACGCCGAACGGGCCGACCGGCGTGCCGCCTTTGGTCAAAAAGCCGGGGATGATCGTATGGTACGGCTTTTTCCGCGGCGCCAACCCGTTCGGATGGTGTTCATCGAAGACAAAGTTATGGCCGCGATTGTGCAGGGCAATGCCGGTGCCAGGGACAACGAGGCCCGAGCCAAAGCCCATGTAATTGCTTTGAATATAGGACACCATATTCCCTTCGCCGTCGGCGGCGGCTAAATAGACCGTGCCGCCTTTGGGCGGCGTCCCCGGCTCCGGCGTGAGCGCCTCATCGCCGATTTGCGCCCGGCGCGCGGCGGCAAACGACTCCGACAACAGCTCGTCTGGGCTGCAGCTCATATAACGGCGGTCGGCGATGTACGCTTTTCCATCGGCAAAGGCCAGCTTCATCGCCTCGATTTGCCGGTGGTGCGTCTCGACATCCGGGACGCTTGGCACGTCAAACCCGTTCATGATGTTGAGCGCCATCAACGCGACAATCCCTTGCCCGTTCGGCGGAATTTCCCATACCTCATACCCGCGGTAAGAGACGGAGATCGGCTCGACCCATTCCGGTTCGTACTCGGCGAGGTCGTCCGCCGCCAAAAAGCCGCCGTATTGCTTCGAGAAGGCGGCGATTTTTTCCGCCAGCTCGCCGCGGTAAAAGCTTTCCGCCTCCGTTTCGGCAATGGAGCGGAGCGTCGCCGCATGGTCCGGAGACGCCCACACTTCCCCGATCTTCGGCGCGCGGCCGCCCGGCGCAAACGTCGCAAACCACGAGGCGAACTCCGGCCCGTTCAGCGCTTCTTTGTACACCCGATAAGCGTTCGCCCAGTATTTGCCCAGCACCGGCGATACTGGGTAGCCGTTTTCCGCATAGGCGATCGCCGGAGCGAGCGTTTCGGCAAGCGGCAGGCGGCCAAAGCGCTTGGACAGCGCCGCCCACGCCGCCGGCGCACCCGGCACCGTCACCGGAGCGAAGCCGTATTTCGGCATCTCCGTATAGCCGCGCTCTTTGAGCGCTCCAATCGAGATCGATTTCGGCGCATAGCCGCTCGCATTCAGGCCGTACAGTTTCCCATTCGTCCAGACGAGAGCGAACGCATCGCCGCCGATGCCGTTCGATGTCGGCTCAACGACCGTTAAACAGGCGGCCGCGGCGATCGCCGCATCAATGGCATTGCCGCCTTTTTTCAACACATCAAGCCCCGCTTGCGCCGCGAGCGGCTGCGACGTTGCGACGACGCCGTTTTTCGCAAACACCGTCATCCGCTGCGATGGGTATGGGTGGTATAGGTAGTCCATGGCAACCCCTCCTCACTTCACTTCATGGCAAGCGACGAAATGGCCTGAAGCCGCTTCTTTCCACTCTGGCCGCTCTTGTTTACATCGTTCTGTCGCCACAGGGCAGCGCGTATGGAACGGGCATCCTTTTGGCGGGTTGGCCGGGTTCGGCAAGTCGCCTTCAAGACGAATGCGCTCCCGCCTAGCGCCCGGCTTCGGCCGTGGAATGGCAGACAATAATGCTTTCGTATACGGGTGCAGCGGATTGGCGTACAGCTCCCGCGACGGCGCAAGTTCGACGGCATGGCCCAAATACATGACAAGCACCCGGTTGCAAAAATGACGAACGACCCCTAAATCGTGGGAGATGAACAAATACGTCAGCTCATGTTTTTCTTGAATGTCTTTTAACAGTTTAATGATTTGTGCTTGAACCGATACGTCCAACGCAGAGACCGCCTCATCGCAAATAACGAGCGACGGGTTTAAGGCGATCGCTCGGGCGATGCCGATCCGCTGTCGCTGCCCGCCGCTGAATTCATGCGGGTATCGGTCGTAATGTTCCGGACGAAGCCCGACTTCTTGAAGCAAATGCAATACCCGCTCTTCGCGTTCGGCCTTTGTCATGTTCGTATGGATGATAAACGCTTCCTCCAAGGCATGTCCGATGCGTTGGCGAGGGTTGAGAGACGCATACGGATCTTGAAACACCATCTGCATCTCTTTTTTCCACTTTTTGCGTTGCCGTTCCGGCAAACGGCTGATCTCTTCCCCCCGAAAGAAGATGGCGCCCCCCGTCGCCTCTTCAAGGCCAAGAATCGTCCGGCCAAGGGTCGATTTTCCACACCCTGACTCGCCGACGATGCCAATGCTTTCCCCGGCAAATACATCAAGGGAAACGTTCTCCACTGCTTTGACGTAGCCTTGGATGCGTCGCAACACTCCCCCTCTGATCGGGTAATATTTTTTAACGTTTTCCAACTTAAGAAGTGGCTGCTTGGACTGGCTCATGGCTGTGAGCACCCTCCTCTAGCCAGCAACGGACAGAATGGTTGTTGCTGATTTTTCTCTCCAGCGGCGGCGCCGTGCGGCATCGGTCGGTCGCAAACGGACAGCGCGGGTGGAAGCGGCAACCGTCAATTTGTTCATTTAAACTGGGTAACGTCCCCGGAATCGGTTCGAGCGAATACTCCTCATCATCCACGCTTGGCACGGATTTCAACAACCCTTTTGTGTACGGATGGCGCGGGTTGGCGAAAATACTTTCGACATCGCCTTCTTCCACTTTCTCACCAGCATACATGACCATCACTCGATCCGCCATTTCCGCGACCACGCCCATGTCATGAGTGATCAAAATGACGGCCATATTCAATTTTTGTTTCAACTCATTGATCAAATCCAAAATTTGTGCCTGAATGGTCACATCCAAAGCAGTTGTCGGTTCATCCGCAATGAGCAAGCTCGGATGACAGGCAAGCGCCATGGCGATCATGACACGTTGCCTCATCCCGCCGCTCAACTCATGCGGGTATTGTTTCATCCGCTTTTCCGGAAATGGGATGCCGACTTGCTTGAGCAGCTCAATGCTTTGTTCGTGCGCTTCCCGTTTTGACAGTCTTTTATGAAGCATCAATGGCTCACGAAGTTGATAACCAACTGTAAACACAGGGTTGAGCGCTGTCATTGGTTCTTGGAAAATCATCGAGATTTCATTGCCGCGAATGCGGCGCAACTCTTCTTTCGGCAATTTCACCAAGTCGCGTCCTGCAAACTCAATCGATCCGCTCTCAATCTTCCCGTTGTTAGGAAGCAACCCCATAATCGACAGCGAGGTGATGCTTTTCCCGCACCCTGATTCGCCGACAATGCAGAGTGTTTCTCCTTTGCGGACGGAAAAAGAAACCCCCCGCACGGCGGAGACTTTTCCCTCCGCCGTGCTGAAGGTCGTGACAAGGTTCTCGACACGCAACAATGTTTCAGCCATGCTATCCCCTACTCTCTGTGAACGTGATAGAGCGACCATTGTCCTGTCGGATCGATCTCCAATCCTTTCACCGATTGATCAACAGCCGCCGTCACGACGCCATGGTTCATGACAACAACGGCAGCATCTTTCAACAAGAATTCATTCGCTTTTTTCAACTTTTGTTTCCGCACTTCTGGATCGATCGTCGTACGTGATTCTTCGACAAGTTTGTCAAAGGTTGGGTTGCTGTAGAATGTACGGTTCGATACACCTGCGTTTTTTGAATGGAAGTTTGGATAGAACAGCTCGCTGCCATCTGCCGTACTATTGGTCCACCCAAGGAATGTCATATCGTATTTTCCTTGCTTTGTCGCGTCAAGGAAGGTTCCCCATTCCATCGATTCAATTTCAGCGTTAATGCCGACTTCTTTCAATTGCGCTTGGACGATCTCAGCCATTTTCATATAGCTTGCTGTGTTGGCGACGAGAATTGTAATTTTTGTGCCTTTATATCCGTGTTTCTCGATTAATTGTTTTGCTTTTTCCGGATCGTAGCTGTAAGCGACGTTTTCTGACGATTCATCATAACCGAACACTTTCGGACCGATGACGCTGTTTGATTTCACCCCAAGTCCTTTCAGCTGCTGAATATACTCATCTTTGTTGATCGCATAGGAAACCGCTTGACGGAAGGCAAGCTCGTTCATCGGTTTCTTTTTCATATTAAAGCCTAAATAGTAGACTGGTGTGCCTTCCTTTTTGATCAGCTGAACATTTTTCATCGATTCGACGCGGGACAACTGTTCAGCCGGGATATTGTCGATAAATTGCACATCGCCCGTTTGCAGCATCGAAATCGCCGTCGTCACTTCCGGAACAACTTTGAACGTCACTTTTTCCAACTTCGGCGCCCCTTGCCAATAGTCATCGTTTTTCTCTAATGTCACATGGTCGCCCGGCACCCATTCAACAAATTTAAACGGGCCAGTGCCGACCGGCTGTTTCATTAAATCTTGTTTTTGATCAGCCGTCGGACTGACAATGGAAGCGTTCGTATGCGACAAGGCCGCCAACATCGGACCATACGGGTATTTCGTTTTGATCACTACCGTGTAATCATCTTTCACTTCCACCGATTCGACCGGTTCAAGAAGCGATGCCCTTGGCGCCGCTGTCTTCGGGTCTCTTAGTTTATCAAACGTATACTTGACCGCTTCCGCATTAAAGTCGGTGCCGTCATGGAATTTAATTCCTTTTTTCAATTTGATGACCCACGTCTTATCATCCGGAGTTTCATACGATTCCGCCAAATGCGGCTTGATTTCCATCGTCTCCGGATCACGGACGAACAACGTTTCATACACTTGCTCGATAACGGCAGACGAGACGGAATCGTTCGTTAGAATCGGCGAAAGGCCAACGACGTCAGATGTCGTCGCATACGTCAATTCCTGGGCGACGGTTCCTTTCCCTTGCGAACTGGACGAGGCGTTGTTAGAAGCGGATTTGCCTCCGCATCCAGCCAGTGCTCCAGAAATGGCAAGCATGAGAACAAGCAAGACGTAAGACCAATACTTCTTTTTCACTGTTCCTTCCCTCCAAAACGGTTTATTTATTTATGTTTGATTAATTGATATCCATGTTCGGATCCAGCGCATCGCGCAATCCGTCGCCAACGACGTTAAAAGCGAAAACGACGAGCATAATCGCGATGCCCGGGACGATCGTCATATGCGGCGACGTCCACATAAACGCTTGTCCGGCGGCAATCATGGCGCCCCACTCCGGCGTCGGCGGCTGAGCGCCGAGCCCCAAATAGCTGAGCGAGGCAGCAGATAAAATGGCCGTTGCCATGCGCATCGTCGCAAACACAATGATCGGCGCCAAACAGTTTGGCAAAATATGCTTGATGATAATGCGGGCGTTGCTTGCCCCGAGCGCTTTCATCGCTAAAATATATTCGCGATTTTTTACTGACAAGACACTGCCACGGACGATGCGGGCGCATGTTGGGATCGACCAAATACTGATGGCGATCGCCACATTCATCAAGCCAGTGCCTAAAATGGCGATGATGAGCATGGCAAGCAAAATGCCCGGAAACGCAAACAGCAAGTCGACAATCCGCATGATCAGTCCGTCGAGTTTTTTATAATACCCTGCCAACAGGCCGAGCGCCACCCCACCGATCAGCCCTAAGCTGACGGAAACGATGCCGACAACGAGGGAAATGCGGGCGCCATAGACGATGCGACTCCAAATATCCCGCCCGTAGTTATCGGTTCCAAGCCAATGTCCATCAGAAAAAACCGGAAGCTCAGCCGCTGACAAATTTTGCTTTATCGGATCATGGGTGGCGAGCCACGGGGCGAAGATGGCCATGAGTACTTGAATAGCGATGATGACAAGCCCCACAACTGCTAACTTGTTTTTCAACAACCGCTTGATCGTGGTGATGTACATTTTTTCTTTCTTGCGTCCAAGGCCGGCTGTGGCATGGCCTGTATTCACCGCTGCACCGGTTTCCATCGATTTTCCCCCTTTCTATCGTTCTTTTAATCGTAACTAATACGCGGGTCGATAAACGTATAAATAATGTCAACAATCAGGTTGACTAAGACAAACAACGTAGCAACAAGCAAGACGGAGCCTTGCACCATCGGGAAGTCCCGGGCGGCAATGGCTTGCACCATCAGGCGGCCGACGCCGTTAATGGCAAAAACCTGTTCGGTGATGATCGTCCCGCCGAGCAAAAAGCCAAAGTTTAGACCAATAACAGTAATGACTGGAATCATGGCGTTGCGCAAGGCATGCACCCAAATGACCGTCCGCTCTCTTAAGCCTTTGGCCCGTGCTGTCCGAATAAAGTCGGCTCGGATGACCTCGAGCATCGACGAACGGCTCATTCTCGCAATCATTGCTGCTGACCCGGTCCCAAGCGTAATGGCCGGCAGCACCAGCTGCTTCAACCCTTCTGCCGTATAAAATGGCTGATCCAGCCCGCCGACTGGAAGCAACTGCAAGTTGACCGCGAAAATTAAAATGAGTACGGTGCCAAGCCAAAAGTTCGGGATCGAAATGCCTGCCAAAGCAAACGCGGTGCTGGAGACGTCAAACCATGAATTTTGCCGGATGGCAGAAATAATGCCGGCGACAACACCGATGATCACCGCGACGATAATGCTGGCGATGGCTAGCTTAAGCGTGTTCGGAAACCGCGTCATGATCGCGTCCCACACCGGCTGCTTCGTTTGGTACGAATAGCCGAGATCGCCATGAAACAGCCCGTTCATGTAGCGGCCATACTGGACAAGGAATGGGTCGTTAAGCCCTAAATCTTCGCGGATGGCCTCGATGTCTGACTGTGATGCGGTCGGGCCAGCAATGATCGTTGCTGGGTCCCCCGGAGCGATATACATGCTCGTAAAGACGAGGAACGAGATGCCGACCAATAGGAGGATAAGCTGAAAAAATCTTCTGACAATCATCCCTGCCATCATACTCACTCCTTTCCGTTGTTTATATAAAAGAGAATTTTATATTCATTTGTTAATTAAAACCAAATTGATATTTAACAAAGTTAATTTTTATTTCGTTTTTTATGATTATATAGGAATTCGAATCATTTTTCTACATAATTCTCTAAAAAAAAAATTGAATTTTTTGGCTCTTCACCAAAAGTTGTACTTGATTTTTTCTGAACATCCCCTATTTACGCTTGTGAGGGAACATCAGCACTTTTTGCCTATCCTTGTCAGGAAACCGTTGTCAAGTACATGTTGTGGTGAAGAGCCAATTTTTTATTATGAATAAAAAAACGCCCCTTTACGGGACGCTTTTTACCGGGTTTCACGGCCCTGCCAGAGGCGGCCGCTACAACTTCAACCCCGTCCGGCTCTTGAAGCGGCGAAGCAAAATATGGCTTTCGACTCTCGTGATGCCTTCTAACGCATACAGCTCATTGTTGATGAATTTTTCGAGGGCGGCAAAATCTTCAACGAGAACGTGCATATGGAGCGTGCTCGGACCGGTCATTTGGTAGCAGCTCGCCACGTTTGGGTTTTCGGCCAGCTTTTGCGCCACTTCGACCAAATACGCTGGTTCACAGTCGACCTCGAAAAACGCTGAAACTTGCTTGCCGAATTTCTCTGAATTGATGACAACGGTGAACTTTTCAATCACACCGTGCTTGACGAGCTGATTGACCCGCTCGCGGACGGCGACGCGCGAAAGGTTCAGCTTTTTGCCGATGTCGACGTACGACATGCGGCCATCTTCAATCAACAGTTCAAGAATTTTGCGATCGATGTCATCTAGTTTCATCGCCTTGTCACCCCGCCTAGCATCCATTTTTCTATCATTATAACGGCTCTAGCATGAGGTTAAAAGCTTTTTCAATCCCCGTCCGCACCCCCTGCGGTGCAAAAGTCTCGTGAAACGACGATGAAAAAAGACCCGCCCGCTTGTCTTGTCTTGGCAAACGGACAGGCCTTTTCGTCGCGTTTTTCGTTTCCTCTTGCTCGACGCCTTGTCGATTACGCTCTTGCCATGCCGATCGAGGCGTCTGGCGTTTTGTAGGATGAAGCGTCGTTGTTTTCGTCTTGATGGTTGTCGCTTGGCGTCGTCGAATGGTCGTCAGCCGATGGTTGTTCATTCGCTGGGTTTTCGTCTGTCGGCGCTGTTTCGTCACTTGGCATCAATTCTTTTTCTTTGCTCGTGGCGGCGCGATCGGTTCCCGTTTTGTCTTCCGCTTTGTCAGTCAAAGCCGTCAACGGTTTGTCGACATAATCGATCGGGTTGACCGCCCGGCCGTCTTTGCGAATTTCAAAGTGGACGTGGATGCCGGCTTCTTTGTTGAATTCGCTTTGCCCTGCCTTGCCGATCACTTCACCTTGTTTCACCGTGTCGCCGGCTTCGACTTTCACATCAGCGAGCGATTGATAGACGGTCGTGACCCCTTGTTCATGATTGATTTCGACAACATAGCCCAAAATCGGGTCTTTTTCCGCTTTCGTCACCGTGCCGCTTAAGGAAGCGGTGACATCAAACGTTTTGCCGTCTTGGCGCACAAGATCGATGCCTTGGTTCGGGTGGTACGTATGATCATAAAAGACGAGGGCTGCTTCCTGTTCTGCTTCCGATGCTTTGTCATCGTAGAATGGCGTTTTCACTTGCACCGCATTTGGATCAAGCACCGGCATCGCAATCGTTTCGACCGTTTCATTGACCGGAACAGCCGGATTTTCTTGCTGGGCGGTGCCGTTTTTCGCCACGTTGTCTCTGCCCGTATTCTCCTCTTTGCCCAATTGGAACCAAAGCGCACCAGCGACGATTAATGCGGCAGACGATAAATAGATCGCCGGAAATACCCAACGTTTGCGGAACAGACGCTTCAGCGACGATTGTTTTTGTTCCTCTCTCATGTTCATCACCTCAGCAACCATTTTGAACAGAAAGAGGAAAAGATATACACATAGAAAATAATTTTTTCACTTATTTTTTGACATTCGACTAGATTTTATGCAAAAAAATGAGGGGCGCATGGCGAGGGGCGTCTCCCTGCCGTTTGCCCCGAACATTTGACAGAAAACCGGGGCGGCAGAACCCCGGTTCATCCATTTTTCGCGGTCAATTTGTTTAAAAACGCCGTCGCCGACGAAATATGGACGCCGCGGTAATAATATTTAACGATGTCGGCGTACGTTTTCCCTTCTTTGGCCATAAAGTTGGCGCCGTATTGGCTCATGCCGACGCCATGGCCGTAGCCTTTTGTCGTAATGATGATGTCATCTCCGTTGCGCACCCAGGTGAAATCACTCGACGGCAATCCGAGCCGTTCGCGCACATCGCGGCCCGTAAACGTCTTGCCGCCAATCTTCACTTCGCCGACGCGGCGGCCGGGAGTGCGCGATACAATGACGCCGACTGAGCCGTCAGCGGGCAGTTCGACCCCCAGTCTTCGCTCGAATTCCGCCACTGGCATCGTTTTTCGCTGGTAAAACTTCGGGGATTGTTTGTCCCATGGGCTGGCGACACTTTTTAAATACGGAAAATCGCTTTGCCAATAGGCTTCCGAATTTTCCGTATAGCCGTTGCTTGTCGAAAAAAACAGCGCCTCGATCGGCTCATTGTTGTATGTCAAAATTTGCCCTTGCGTGTCCATCACCGCTTTTGTCACTTTTTTCATTTTCCAATCGTAGTCGCTGCCCCATAGTTTTCGCAGTTCGTCATCGCTGTAATAGACTTGATGAGCCACCGTGTCGGTCACATTCGCTCCTTTTGGCAGGCGAAACGGCTGGTTGGCGAGCAATTGCTTCACGATGTACGTTCTTGCCGTCAACGCTTGCGCCTTTAATGCCTCGAGTTCAAATTCGGCCGGCATTTCCGCCGCAACGACGCCGATGACGTATTGCTCGAGGGGAATATGTTCGACGCGTTGTTCTTTGCTTCGATAGACCGCCACGTCGATGGACGGCCCTTCGGCTGCCTGCGACCGTTGGACTTGTTCTTGCTTGTGCAGTTGTTCGGCCAATTTGGCCACCTTCCCGTCATAAAATGGAAGAACGAGCGCCGTCGGAATGACGAGGATGGCGACAAACAGCGAGAGAGCGAGCGCCATCACCGGTTTCAGTCGTTTCACCATAGCCGAGCCCCCAATATGCATTTTCCAAGCACAAGCGGACATCGCGAATGAATGCCTGCGTTGGCTTCGGTTCGTTACTATAGTTATGGGCTCGGACAAGTATATATGACAGTTTTCTTTCCAGCCAAAACCTTCATGAGCGCGTTTCGCACTCCGCCTAAAAGGCTGGTGAAAAACAACGGATTCGCTCAGTTTGTGAGAAATCGCAAGGAATGACGCTATGGTGTTGCAAGGTTTTTCCATTTGAGAAACACTGTTGGAGAACAGCATTTCCCCTTAAATCGCCAGCCTTCTAAACATGAAGCCGTTGAAAAAAGTCGGTGACGGAATAGGGGGCGATGGAACAAGGGGGTTTTCGAAAGCACATGTTTCACCACCGCCGCAACTTGCCGCGCGCGATGCGATCAAGCTTATGGAGAAACTTCATACAGACGGTCTTTCTCTGAGCTTCAAAACAGACCGTTAGGAACGAACAGTTGTTTTCTACCGTCCTTCGACGGTCGCCCGTGTTCCAAGAAAAAACGACCATTCCCTGCCAAAAGGCAAGGAACGGTCGTTTTTCGCTCTTTATCCGTTCCATTGGATCGTTTGAATTTGGTCGAATTGTTCTGTTTCTTCGCGGACGCGTTCAATGTCGGCCCCAAGCGCAGCCAACTTTTCGTGGAAGCGGACATACCCGCGGTCGAGATGACGAAGCTCGGTCACGCGCGTGTAGCCGTCCGCCGCGAGTCCAGCCAAAATCAACGCCGCCGCTGCGCGCAAATCGGTGGCCGCCACTTCGGCGCCTTGCAGCTGGCACGGGCCATTGATAATGACGGAACGCCCTTCAATTTTAATATCGGCGTTCATGCGCCGGAATTCCTCCACATGCATAAAGCGATTTTCAAACACCGTCTCGGTGATCATGCTCGTGCCTTCCGCTTTCAACAAGAGAGCCATCATTTGCGACTGCATGTCGGTCGGAAAGCCCGGATATGGCATCGTTTTAATGTCGACGGCTTTCAGCTTTTCCGGACCGATGACACGCAAGCCGCTTTCCTCTTCAATGACGGTCACGCCCATTTCTTCGAGTTTGGCGATCAGCGAGCCTAAATGTTCCGGAACGGCTCCTTGCACGAGGACATTGCCGCCGGTGATTGCCGCCGCCACCATAAACGTGCCGGCTTCGATGCGGTCCGGAATGACCGTATGCGTTGTGCCGACGAGCTCGTCAACTCCCTCGATTCGAATCGTTCCGGTGCCGGCGCCGCGCACTTTGGCGCCCATCGCGTTCAAAAAGTTCGCCAAATCGACGATTTCCGGCTCTTTCGCACAGTTTTCGATCACAGTCGTGCCCTCCGCGAGCACGGCGGCCATCATAATGTTTTCCGTCGCCCCGACGCTTGGAAAGTCCAAATAAATTTTGGCGCCGCGGAGCCGTCCGTTCACTTCCGCATCGATAAAGCCATTGCCGACTTTCACAGACGCGCCCATCGCTTCAAATCCTTTTAAATGTTGATCGATCGGGCGCGAGCCAATGGCACAGCCGCCCGGCAGCGCCACGCGGGCTCGGCCGTTGCGCGCCAACAGCGGCCCCATGACAAGCACCGACGCGCGCATTTTTCGCACATATTCAAACGGCGCTTCCACCGTCAACGGACCGGTGGCATCGACGGTAACCGTCTCGTCGGCAATGTGCACATCGGCGCCTAAATAGCGGAGCACTTCACTGATTGTATATACATCGGAAAGAGCAGGCACATCATGAATCGTACTTGTTCCTTTCGTAGCCAATAAAGTGGCAGCGATGACAGGCAAAACGGCATTTTTTGCGCCTTCCACTTTGACGGTGCCGCTCAACCGGTTTCCGCCACGGACGATGATCTTTTCCAAGGTATTCCCCTCCGCGTCCAATTTCTCTATATTAGTATTCAATGGTAATGATTGGGGTTCCAGCAACGACGCGCGTCTTGCCGCCCAATCTTTCTCTCAAGGCGAGTTGCAGGTTGATCGGCTGATGATTGGCGGCCGGGAGAACGTTCTTCCACTGCCCAGTATATGCAGACAGGGAAACGAGTGACTCTTCCCGCAGCCACTCGACAGGCGTCGCTTGAAAATCGCGAAGCAATTGAGAGGCTTGGTCGAACAAACCACCTTCCATATTACCACTGAACTCGCCTTCAATACAAGCAAAAAATGTAGGGTGATTCACAAATAGTCCGTTCGTCGTTTTTTGAATGTGCTGTGCTGCTTCTTTCCACCCAGCTTGGCTCCACGTTGGGCCGGTCGCTTCATAGAGGATATACGTTTGCGGCGTTCCATTTGTGACGGTCATCACGAACTGGATTTGTTCACGAAACAAGGAATGTTCATTCGTGCCGATCGCTTTTTGCCAATGGCTCGTTTGGTGGAACGTCCAGTGAAAGGAGCGGTATGTTTGTTTGAACTCCGCCATTTTTTTGAAAAAGTCCGCATCATTTTGAATATCGTGGGCATACTCTCTTGTGTACACGACCCAGCGGCCGAGCGAGGCACCGTGCTGCGCCAATGTGTGCGCCATCATTTCCAATGGTTCGGACCATTCGTTCCCCCGCGCGCCTTCCGTCCGGTATTGCCCTGCGGCCAACAACAAGACCGCGGCGACGAGCGCCATCAGCCAACAGATTGGATTTTTTCTCATCTTCGTTCCCTTCCTCTCCTTACTTGTTATTGTTGCCACCGGGCAAGGGAACATACGTCAAAAAAATCGACAACCGGCGATTTTTGAAATCGATTTCATAAATAAACATCAAAGCGGAGGGCAAACAGCCGAGAATCCATGGAAGAAGGGGACGGGACGGGGAGCAAAGAGGCGGGGGCAAGAACGGATCAGCCGGACAGAGGGCGGGGCAAGCGGGCAATTGGAGGGGGAGCCGAAGCACCACGGCGCCCCGGGCCTCCCTATTCGCGGAACAAATACGGCAAATCGGTTGACCAAGCCCAATAGTCAAGGAAAAAGTTCGCCACCGTCGAGCCGATGGCAATCGTCAATAAAATGTACAGCAGCCGCCCTTGGACGACGCGGTTCGGCCGAAGCAGCACCTCGAGCCGCACCGCCTGCAGCGTCCACCACGTCACCGCTAGAAACGCCAAATGAACGATAATCGAAATCAACGCTTGTTGGCCGATGACCGGCATCATCAAGTTTCACCTCTTTCTCAAGCATATGTGAAACGGCGCATACGAAGCATTTCCTCTTTTTCGGAACGCGGCGCGCAGCCAAAGCACTTCATGCGTTTCGAAAACAGATTAAGCGTCGCATGACAAGCTCTTCTCCCCCGAAACAGCACCGGCCGCACATCCAAGGTGCTCCTCGTCCCGAAACAAAGCCAGCGGGATGAGCATTCCCCTCTTTCTATGAAAATGCGCAGGCCTTGAAACTTTCATGCTAGGTGGAAAGCAAACATGGCTCGATGGAGCTTTCCTGCGCAAAGCACGCAGCGCATCCCCTCCTTTCCAAACGAAGCCGGCGGCGCAAAAAAAGAGGAGAGGCATTCTCCCTCTCCCTTTATTCTACCGTTACGGCAAAAAATCGCCAAAATGCCCAAACTGGGCAAGCATATCGTAAGCAAGCCCCGGCGCCCAGCCGATCGCCAACGTTCCAAGCGCGCAAAGAACGACGGCGGTCGACAGCCCGGCCGGCAGCCGGCCAAGCGGCGCGGTGAACGTCGGGCGGAAAAAGAGCTGGACGATCAAATTGAAATAGTACACGTACGAGATGACGGTCGTGATCGCCATCACGGCGGCGAGCACATAATGGCCCGGCTCTGTGACGACAAGGCCGATGAAAATATGCAGCTTGGCGATAAAGCCAGCTGTTCCTGGGATGCCGGCGAGCGAGAGCAAAAACAGCCCGAGCGCCGCAGCCAGCAGTGGGCGGTGCCGATATAAGCCGGCCAGTCCATCCAAATCATCGGATCCGGTTTCATTGACAATATGGGCAATAATGGCAAACGTCCCGATGTTCATCAACGTATAGACGAGCAAATACATCCAGAGCGAATCGATCATCGCCCATGACATCGCGGCAAACCCCGCGAGCAAGTAGCCGGCGTGGGCGATGCTCGAGTAGGCGAGCAGCCGCTTTAAACTCCGCTGCCGAAGCGCCACGACGCTGCCGATGATCATCGTCAATCCGGCTAACACGGTGATGATCGGCTGCATCGACAAAAGGAGCGATGACGGATCCCTCCCTTCTGCCGGCGCCGCGGCAAAGATCGTCACCAGCAAACGGAGAAGAAGGACAAAGCCGGCTGTTTTCGACACGACGGCAAAAAACGCGGTCGCGGGAACGGGCGCTCCTTCGTACACGTCCGGCGCCCACATATGAAACGGAACGGTCGCCAGCTTAAACGAAACGCCGATCAGCAAAAGCAGAAACGCCAAAGCAAGCATGTACGGCTCGTTCGTCTCCTGCAAGCGGCGCGCGATGCCGCCGAGATTCGTCGTTCCGGTCAAGCCGAACACATAACTCATGCCAAACAGCATGATGGCGGTGGCGATGCCGCCGTTAATGACATATTTGAGCGCCGCCTCGTTCGATGCCGGCGCCGTTTTGCGCAAGCCGGCCAAAATGTAGGACGACACCGAAAGCAGCTCAAGGCTTACAAATAATGTAAGCAAATCGCCGCTAGACGCCATCATCATCGCCCCAAGCAGCGCAAACAACATCATATAGGCAAACTCGCCGCGGTGCGGACTGCCTTCTTTCGGCGCCCATTCGGCCACTAAAAGCAGAGCGAGCGCTCCGCCAGCCAGCACAACGAGCTTGAACGCTTTGGCGAACGCATCAAGCCGGAACGTATCATGCAAAATCGATGCCGACTCGGCCGGGATCATCGCCGCTGTCGCGATCATGGCGAGCGCCGCCGCCGCCGCGGCGCCCCAAGCAAGCGGCCGGCGGCTTCGGCTACTTGGCAGCGCCAAGTCCATCACCAACAGCGCTATGGCGGCCGCGAGGACGATCCATTCGGGCGCCATCATGCTCCAATCGGATTGCCATACATCGTTCATGTG
This sequence comes from Geobacillus sp. PK12, assembly GCF_004123125.1. NCBI lineage: Bacteria > Bacillati > Bacillota > Bacilli > Caryophanales > Anoxybacillaceae > Geobacillus > Geobacillus sp. PK12. The sequence goes on along the minus strand of NZ_SDKL01000029.1, from coordinate 100,381 downwards.
ATCAACCCCCTAGCCCGTTCATCATCGTCTTGACGACGGCCGTAAGCGGCGCGGCCAATAGCTGCGGATAGACGCCGACGGCCACGATCAACGCGACGAGGATGAACGCCGGCACAGCTTCTTTTCCTTGCAAGTCAACGACGCCCCCTTGCGGTTCACCGAGGCTTGCCGCAGATGCTTGCGGCTCACGCCAGCCCATGACCGCTTCCCGCCGGTCGCGGGGGTGGCCGAACGTGATATCAAGGACGGCTTTCAGTGAGTAGACAGCGGCGAAGATCAATCCAAGCGCCCCCACGGCGGCAAGGGCCGGCTTCGTTTGAAACAGCCCGAGGAACGACGTGAATTCACCGACAAATCCCGCCAGCCCCGGCAGACCGAGCAAGGCGAGCGCCGCTGTGAGCAAATACCCGGAAAAGAGCGGCATCGCTTTCGTCAGTCCACCAAGCCGGTTGATGTCCGTTGTTCCCATTCGATGAGCGAGCACGCCGACAAGCAAAAACGACAAGGCCGAGATGAGTCCGTGAGCCACCGATTGCAAGACCGCTCCTTGAATGCCGGCCTCATTCAACGCGCCGAGTCCGATGAGCACGACTCCCATGTGCGATACGCTCGAATAGGCGAGCACATGTTTCAATTCGCGCTGGCGAAGCGCCAACAGCGCGCCGTACAGCACGTTGATGACGCCAAATAGAGCGAGAACGCCGGCAAACGAGCGGAACTCATCCGGAAACAAGCCGACCCCGAAGCGAATCATCCCATACGCTGCGATTTTCAACAACACCCCGGCATGAAGCATCACCACCGGCGGCGGCGCTTCGACGTGGACGCGGATGAGCCAGCGGTGGAACGGAACAGCCGGCAGCTTGACAGCAAATGCTAACAGCAGCCCGCCGAGCAGCCAGCGACGCCCTTCCGCCGTCAGCGGCGCAATCAGTTGCCCTTCCGCCGCTGGATTATGTAACATTTCATGAAGCAAGGCAAAGTTCGCTGTTCCCGTTCGGGCAAGCAGCACCGCGATCACGACAAGCAGCAAAGCCGAGCCGAGCCCGTTGTACAACAAGTAGCTGTACGCCGCCCGCTCGCGCTCAAACCCGCCCCACTTGCCGACAAGCAAAAACATGGCGACCAACGTTACTTCCAAGAAGAGGAAAAACCAAACGAAATTGGCGGCGGAAAATACGCCGAGCATGCCAATCTCAAGCGCCAGCAGCCAGAGAAAATACCCTTTTTTCTCCGTTTTGACAAGCATCGACGCCAAAGCGGCCAACGTCGCCAACACCGCGGTCAGAACGATAAAGACAAGCGACAGTCCATCGATGCCAAGCTCATAGCGGATCACATACGCCGCGTCCGTCAAAAATGGCAGGTCCGTAAGCCGCACCCAGTCCCGTGCTTCGTCGAGCCGCTCGAGGCGAAACCCGCGCCCGGACTGAATGAAAGCAAACAACGCCAAAATGAGCGGCGGTACGGTGGCAGCCGTTCCGAGCCATTGAATCATTCGTTCATCCGTTTTGCGCACAAACATCAGCAACACGATGCCTAACAGCGGCGAAAAGACGAGCAGCGATAAAAACATCATAGCCAGTACCCCCCTGTTAAGGCGAAAATGACGACCAAAATCGCCAATCCGGCCACCGTCACCGCCCCATACGTCTGCGCCTGCCCGTTTTGCCCGCGCGACCCAGCCGAGGCGGCCGCGCCGACAATGCCGACGGCAAGCCGGGCAAGCCCTTCCACCAGGAAGCGGTCGACATACGCCAACAGGCGGCTGATCCATGACACAAGCGACACGACCGTCAAACGGTAAATGTCATCGATGTAGTAATGACGGCGCAGCAGCTCATCAACATACGGAACACGCGCGGACAGCCAATCGCGCGGCATTTTCTGCGCCCCGTACATCAGCCAAGCGAGAAAAATCCCTGCAAACGACACGATCGTCGCCAAAACAGCGATCCATCCCGGCGCCGCTTCATGACGATACGCTCCATCCGTCAACCATTCGCCAAGGAACGAGCCAAACCACGGCGTTTGCATGTATCCGGATGCAATCGACAGCACGCCGAGCACAAGCATTGGCGCCACCATCGAGGCCGGCGCTTCATGAGCATCCTCATGATGCCGCGCTTTGCCGGCAAAGACGAGGAAAAAGAGCCGGAACATATAAAACGACGTCAACAGCGCGGCAGCGACCGCGAGCCAAAAGAGGAGGCGCGGCCCGTTCGTCCAGGCGGCGGCCAAAATTTCGTCCTTGCTGAAAAAGCCGGCGAATAGCGGAACCCCGCTGATCGACAGCGCCCCAATGAGGAATAGCGGCGCGGTCCATGGCAGCCGCTGCCAAAGTCCGCCCATTTCCTCGATGTTTTGCGTACGGACGGCATGAATGACGCTCCCGGCGGCCAAAAAGAGGAGCGCTTTAAAGAACGCATGCGTCGTCAAATGGAAGATGGCCGCGACATAGCTGCCGGCGCCAAGCGCCAACATCATATAACCGAGCTGGCTGATCGTCGAATAGGCGAGGACGCGCTTGATGTCCGTCTGCACCAAGCCGATCGTCGCGGCGAAAATGGCCGTCACCCCGCCGATCGTCGCCACGGTCATCATGGCTGCATGGCTTGCCTCATACAGCGGAAACAATGCCGCCACAAGGTACACACCGGCCGCCACCATCGTCGCAGCGTGGATGAGCGCCGACACCGGCGTCGGGCCTTCCATCGCGTCTGGAAGCCATGTATGGAGCGGAAATTGCCCCGATTTGCCGATGGCGCCGATGAAAATCAAGATCACAGCGAGCGTCGTCATCCCCGGCGACAGCGTGCCGTCGCCGACGGCGCGGAAAATGTCATCGTAATCAAAGCTGTGCGTTTGCCAAAAGAGCAACATCATGCCGATAAAAAAGCCAACGTCGCCGATGCGCGTCATGATGAACGCTTTTTTCGCCGCCGCTTTTGCTTCTTCCTTATAGAAGTAAAAACCGATCAGCAAAAACGATCCAAGCCCGACGAGCTCCCAAAAGATGTACGCCTGCAGCAAATTCGGCGACAGCACAAGACCGAGCATCGCAAACGTAAACAGGCCCAAATACGCGTAAAAGGTGGAAAACCGTTCATCGCCAGCCATGTACCCTTGCGAATACACATGGACGAGCCAGCTGACGAGTGCGACGACGACGAGCATCCAAGCGTTTAGGGCGGTGGCGGAAATCCCGACCGTCAACGTCACGCCGCCTATCGTCATCCATGTCCAGTTTGCCTCATACGTCGACCCGCCAAGGCGGTCCACAAGCACCGCGAGCGCCAAAAGCAACGACAAGAACGCCGCGGCGATGCCGACATAGGCGCTTCGCTGTTTCCATCTCCGTCCGAACAGCAGCAACAGAATGAACGAACCAAGCGGGAACAGCGGCACGACCCAAGCTAGGTTCATCATCGTTCCCATCCCCTTCTCTAATGTTTCAACGAATTGGCTTCATCGACTTGAACCGTCTTCCGGCTGCGGTAAAAAGCGATGAGCGCAGCTAAGCCGACGGCTGCTTCCGCCGCCGCCACGGCGATCGCAAACAGCGCGAACACGTGCCCGTGAACGCTGGGATGGGCGCCGTATTTGGCAAAAGCGACGAAATTGATGTTGACCGCGTTTAACATCAGTTCAATACAAATGAGCACAATGACCGTATTTCGCTTCGTCAGCGCCCCATACAAGCCGATGCAAAACAAGATCAGCGCCAACGCTAAATAGGCCGATAATGTCATTCGTCTTCCGCCCCCTTGCCGTCTTTTTTCGCCAACACGATCGCGCCAATTAAGGCGACAAGCAAAATGACGGACACGATTTCAAACGGAATCGTATAATACGAGTAAAGCGACTTGCCGATCGCCTTCGCGTTGTCGCCCGAAAGCGCGCTGCCGTCAGCGCCGAAGTCGAGCTGGCGGATGCCGAAGTAGACGGCAAGGCCGAAGGCGATGACGGAGAGGGCGGCAACCGCTTTATGCCAGACGCCGCCGGTGGTTGGGCGCTCCCTTTCGTCTGTGTGATGGCGCGTCAGCATGATCGCAAACAGCATGATGATCGTGATGGCTCCGGAATAGATAAGCACTTGCACAACAGCGACAAATTCGGCGGACAACAGCACGTACAGCCCGGCAATGCCTACAAATGTCATGACGAGGGCGATGACCATATGGACGACGTTCGTCAGCTGGAGCATCGTCACTCCCCCGGCAATCGCCGCGAGGGCGAGCAAGAAAAAGGCGATGTCCGTTCCGCTCACGGCTTATTCTCCCTTCTGATGTTCGTATCGTTTTCATCGAGCCAGGCCAAATCTTTATACAGAGCGTCGCGGCTGTATTCCGCGAGCTCAAAGTTGTTCGTCATGACAATCGCTTCCGTTGGGCATACTTCCGTGCACAAATCACATAAAATGCAAATTTCAAAGTTGATGTTGTACGTCTCAATCACTTTCCCTTTTTTCGTCGGATCGGGATGTTTTTTCCCGGTCAGCTGGATGCATTCGGTCGGGCAAATGTTGACACACTGGTTGCACACGATGCATTTTTCGGGATAAAATTTCTGGATGCCGCGAAACCGATCCGGGAGCGGGAGCGGTTCGTGCGGGTAATCGTACGTCACTTTTTCGCGCGTCAACTCTTTTAACGTATACGCCAATCCTTTCATCAACCCAATCATCCGTCTTCTACCCCTCTCATGGGAAAAGTGGCGTTCCGACACGACCTCTGCCCGAAGGAGGAGGCCATGCTCATGGGCGGCTGCCCCCTTCTTGGCAAGACAAGTTGCTTTGTTCCTTTAGAGGACTGGTGAAAAACGACCGATTTCGCCGAATCCGTTGCTTTTGGGTGAAAGAGAGGCGTTGATTTTACAGGACTTCTCAATTTGAAAAGAGTCCGTTTTTCGCGACTTTTCACTAAATCACCGGCCTTTTAGAAAAACCACGCTTTCACGACCGCCGTCAGCACAATGTTGACGAGCGAAAGCGGAAGCAGCACTTTCCAGGCGAACTCCATCAGCTGGTCGGCGCGCACGCGCGGAAATGTGGCGCGAAACCAAATGAGGACGAAAACGACCGCACAAAACTTCAGCGCAAACCAGACCGCGCCAGGAATCCAGCCGAGAAATGCGACCGGATGCCAACCGCCGAGAAACAAAATCGTCACAAGCGCCGCCATGGCGAACAAATACACATACTCGGCGAGCATAAAGAACGCCCAACGGAACCCGGAATATTCGACATGGAAGCCGGCGACGAGCTCGGACTCCGCCTCCGGCAAGTCAAACGGCGTCCGGTTCAACTCGGCCACCGCGGCAATGAGGAAAATCAAAAACGCCAACGGCTGGGCGAAAATGAACCAGACGTCTTTTTGCGCCGCAACGATGTCGACTAAATTCATGCTTCCAGCCAAAAGCACGACGCCAAGCGCTGACATGACGAGCGGAATTTCATACGAAATCATTTGCGCCGCCGCGCGCATGCCGCCAAGCAGAGCGTATTTGTTGTTCGACGCCCAGCCGCCGGCGACAACGCCGATGGTTGTCAAGCCGGAGACAGCGATATAATACAGAAGGCCGACGCCGATATCGGCGAACCGGAACGAATCGGTAAACGGCAATACCGCCAGCACCATAAACGACGGCGTAAAGGCGATGATCGGCGCCAACACGTACAGCGGACGGTCGGCTGCTTTCGGGATCGTATCCTCTTTCAAAAGCAGCTTCAACACATCGGCAACGGTTTGCAACAGTCCGAAGCGGCCGCCGACCTGGTTCGGGCCGATGCGCCCTTGCATAAACCCCATCACTTTCCGCTCGGCCAAAATGCCGTATGTGACAAACCCGAGCACGACCGCCAAAAGCAACGCCCCAAGCCCGAAAAACAGGGCGATGTTCGACCAACTTGGCGTCGATTCAAGCCATTGCTCCATCATCCATCGACCTCCCCGAGCACAATGTCAATCGACCCGAGAATGGCAATGACATTGGCCAAGTTTTCCCCTTTGAGCAACTTCGGGAGTATTTGCAGATTGTAAAACGACGGACGCCGGAATTTGAGGCGGTACGGCTCCTTTTTGCCGTCGCTCGCAATATAGCAGCCGATCTCGCCGCGCGGCGCCTCGATGCGGACGAACGTCTCGCCCGGCGGCGCTTTTATGATGCGGGGCACTTTTCCCATGATCGGCCCCTCAGGCGGAAATTGCTCGCACGCCTGCTCGATGATGCGAAGCGACTGCTCAATTTCCGCCATCCGGCATTCATAGCGGGCAAGGCAGTCGCCGCCATCGCGCACCGGCACGTCAAAATCAAAGCGGTCATAGATCGAATACGGTTCATCTTTGCGCAAATCCCATTTGACGCCGGTCGACCGCAAGTTGACGCCGCTGAGCGAATAGCTGATCGCCTCTTCTTTCGTATACCGCCCGACGCCGGTGACGCGCTGGCGGAAAATTTCATTGCCAGTGACAAGCTCATGATAGCCGTGAAGTTTCTCCCGCATGTACGGAACGAACTGCTTCACTTTGTCAATCCAACCGTCCGGCGCATCCCATTTGACGCCGCCGATGCGCATATAGTTGAACGTCAGCCGCGCTCCAGACAGCTCATTTAATAGATTAATAATCATTTCGCGTTCGCGGAACGCGTACAAAAACGGGCTCGTCGCACCAAGATCGAGCAAATACGTCCCCCACCAGACGAGGTGGCTGGCGATCCGCCCGAGCTCCATGGCGAGAACGCGCAAATATTCGGCCCGCTCCGGCACTTCAATGCCCATCATCGTTTCGACCGCATGGCAAAGCACATAGTTGTTCGTCATCGCCGACAAGTAGTCCATCCGGTCGGTGTACGGGATGATTTGCGTGTATTGCAGCCCTTCGGCGATTTTTTCCGTCCCTCGATGCAAATAGCCGATGACCGGCGTCGCCTCTTGAATGATCTCGCCGTCAATTTTTAAAATGAGGCGGAACACCCCGTGCGTGCTCGGATGCTGAGGGCCGACGTTTAAAATCATTTCTTCTGTGCGCAGCATCATCTACACCTCCGCATCGTACGGCTCGTAATCTTTGCGCAGCGGATGCCCAACCCAGTGCTCCCCAAGAAAGATGCGGATTAAGTTCGGGTGGCCGCGGAAACGGATGCCAAGCAAATCGTACGCTTCGCACTCCGGCCAGTTCGCCCCCGGCCAAAGCGGAACGAGCGAATCGACTTCCGGGTTGTCGCGCTCGATTTTGACTTTCAGCGCCACCGGCTGCCGGTTTGGATAGGAATACAAATGGACGTACACTTCCATATGCGTCTGAAAATCGGTGCCGTGCAGCTCGGATAAATAATCAAACTGCAGCTGTTCATGGCCCTTTAACAACTCAGCGACTTTGTAGTACGCCTCTTTTTTCACGACAAGCGTCGGCACATCTTTCGCCAGCCGGTTGATGTATGCATCCTCGAGCACGTCCGAACCGAGATGCTCATGAATGATGCGGACATATTTCTCAAGCAGCGGATCGTTCGGCGATGAAGCAGATGGCTTCGCCGCCCCGCCATCCTCCCCAGCGGCTGCGGCCTTCGCCCGGGCAGCCGCGGCCGCTTTCGCTTTCGCCGCCGCGATCGCCTTTTGTTTCGCCTCATCGTCGGCAGCATCGCCTTGCTGCTTCGCCATAGCAGCAGCCCGCGCTTTCGCTGCAGCGGCGGCTTTCGCTTTTTGCTTCGCCAGCTCGTCATCGCTTCCCGCCGCTTCAGCGGCCTTCTGTTTGGCCAGCGCCGCCGCCTTCGCCTTAGCCGCCGCGGCAGCCTTTTTCTTCGCTAACTCGAGGTCCTCTTCCGACGCACCTGCGGACGCGGCCGCCTCGCGCTGACGACGCAGTTCGGCCGCTTTCGCCCGCGCTTCTTCCGCCGCTTTCTTCTTCGCCGCCTCAAGGTCGTCCCCGGACCCCGCTCCCGACGCCGCCGCCTCGCGTTGTCGCCGCAGTTCGGCCGCTTTCGCCCGCGCTTCCTCGGCTGCCTTCCGCTTCGCCGCCTCGAGGTCGTCCCCTGTCGCCGCACCAGACGCAGCGGCCTCCCGCTGTCTTCGCAATTCCGCCGCCTTCGCCCGCGCTTCCTCCGCCGCCTTCCGCTTCGCCGCCTCGAGGTCGTCCCCGGACGCCGCCGCCTCGCGCTGTCGCCGCAACTCGGCGGCCTTGGCTCGCACCTCTTCGGCAACTCGTTTTTTCGCTGACGCGATGTCTTCAGCCGATGGCGGCTGCGCCGCGCCGCCCGGCGCTTCATTTGCCGGGCCGTCGGATACATCCGAAGAAGGATTCAAATCATCGCTTCGGGCGTCACCGGTTTCAGCGGCTTGCTTCGCCTGTTCTGCTGCTTGCTTGGCCGCGAGCCGTTCGCGCGCCAGCTGTTTTGCCCGCTCGGCTGCTTCTTTTTTTCGCTGGGCCAAATCTTTTTCTTCATCCATCGGTTACAGCACCTTCTTCCCCGTTTTGGCTTCCAGTCGGATTTTTTCTTTTAATTTATGAATGCCGTAGATGAGCGCTGCCGGGTTCGGCGGACAGCCTGGTATGTACACGTCCACCGGGACAATTTGGTCGACGCCTTTGACGACGCTGTACGATTTGACGTACGGGCCGCCGGCTGTCGCACACGAACCCATGGCGATGACCCATTTCGGTTCGGGCATTTGGTCATACAACCGGCGCAAGAGCGGCGCCATTTTTTTCGTCACCGTGCCCGAGACAATCATGACGTCCGCCTGCCGCGGCGAGGCGCGGAAAAACGAACCGAACCGGTCGAGGTCGTAATGGGCGCCGCCGACCGCCATCATCTCGATGGCGCAACAGGCAAGGCCGAACGTCAACGGCCAAAGCGAACTGCTTCGGGCCCATCCTTTCAACTGTTCCAACGTCGTCAAAAAGACGTTTCGCTTCACTTCTTCCATTTCGACGCCAGAAAAACCCTCCCATTTCACATCCATCGTAACACCTTCTTTTTCCAAGCATAGATCAAGCCAATGGCAAGCAAAACGATGAACATGATCATTTCCACCAACGCGAACAAGCCGAGTTGGTCATAGACAACAGCCCACGGGTACAAAAACACCGTCTCGATATCGAAAATGACAAACAGCAAGGCAAATAGGTAGTACCGAACTTGGAACTGAACGCGCGAGTCGTGAAAGGGATTGTTACCGCTTTCATAAATTGTCGCCTTTGCATCACTCGGCACGTGCGGCCGCAGCCACCGCCCGGCCGTGAGCGCCCCGATCGGCAGCAACACACCGAGGCAAAGGAAGACGAAGATGATCAAATAACTGTTTGCATAGATGTTGCTCAACCAGCTCGCCCCCTTCCGGTTTACTACATACGTATGGTGTTAATGATGAAATTTTTCAATAATTCCTTCGATTTCATTATAACATTTATATCCAGCCGTGTCAGCAAAACTTCAAGTTAACACTGTCAACACGGTATCCATTCATGTAAGCGCTTCATCTTTGTTGAAACGACGGAATGCGAGGAACGAAAAAAGAGAGAGCGTTTGCCTCTCTCCTTGACGGACGATTCTTCCGTTTTCATCAAAAAAAGCAGGGGAAAAACTCCCCTGCTTTTTACTTCATTTCCGCAACGCTCAAACGGTTCATGGCGCGTTTTAACGCCAGTTCGGCCCGTTTGAAGTCGATGTCATCCTGCTGGCTTTGCAGGCGGCGCTCCGCCCGCTCTTTCGCCGCTTTGGCGCGGAGGACGTCAATGTCCTCCGCCCGTTCAGCAGCTTGAGCCAAAATCGTCACGTTGTCCGGGCGGACTTCCAAAAAGCCGCCGCTGACGGCAATGTATTGCGTTTTGCCGCCTTTTTTCAACCGGGCCGCGCTGATCTCGAGCGGGGCGACAAGCGGGATGTGCCCCGGCAAAATGCCGAGCTCGCCGCTTTTCGCTTTGACGCTGACCATCTCAACATCGTCTTCGTACACCGGGCCATCAGGAGTAACGACGCTCACGTGGATCGTTTTCATTGTCCAATCCCCCTATCCCGGGTCACACTTCGACACCCATCGCTTTCGCTTTTTCAACGACTTCTTCAATGCGGCCGACTAAGCGGAACGCATCTTCCGGAAGATGGTCGTATTTGCCTTCCAAAATTTCTTTAAAGCCGCGCACCGTTTCTTTGACCGGCACGTAGGAGCCCGGTTGGCCCGTGAACTGCTCCGCCACGTGGAAGTTTTGCGACAAGAAGAACTGGATGCGGCGGGCGCGGTGAACGACGAGTTTGTCTTCGTCCGACAGTTCGTCCATCCCCAAGATGGCGATGATGTCTTGCAATTCTTTATAACGTTGCAGCGTTTGCTGCACTTTGCGGGCGACTTGATAATGCTCCTCGCCGACGATTTCCGGCGCCAACGCACGCGATGTCGAAGCGAGCGGGTCAACGGCCGGATAAATCCCCATCTCCGCGAGCTTCCGCTCCAGGTTCGTCGTCGCATCCAAGTGCGAGAACGTCGTGGCCGGAGCCGGGTCCGTATAGTCGTCGGCCGGGACGTAAATCGCTTGAATCGAGGTGATCGAGCCTTTCGCCGTCGACGTGATCCGCTCTTGCAATTGACCCATCTCCGTCGCCAATGTCGGTTGGTAACCAACGGCCGACGGCATGCGGCCTAACAGCGCCGACACTTCCGAACCGGCCTGCGTGAAACGGAAGATGTTATCGATAAAGAGCAACACGTCTTGGCCTTGTTCATCACGGAAGTATTCGGCCATCGTCAAGCCGGTCAAGGCGACGCGCATCCGCGCCCCCGGCGGCTCATTCATTTGTCCGAACACCATGGCCGTTTTGCTGATGACGCCGGAATCTTTCATCTCATGGTACAAGTCGTTTCCTTCGCGCGTCCGTTCGCCGACGCCAGCAAAGACGGAAATCCCGCCGTGCTCTTGGGCGATGTTGTGAATCAGCTCTTGGATCAAGACCGTTTTTCCTACGCCAGCGCCGCCGAACAAACCGATTTTTCCGCCTTTAATATACGGGGCAAGCAAGTCAACGACTTTAATCCCCGTTTCCAAAATTTCGACTTCCGTCGCCAATTCCTCGAATTTTGGCGCCGGACGGTGAATCGGGTCGCGGCGGGCGTCAGCCGGAATGTCGCCTTCCAAGTCGATCGGCTCGCCCAAGACGTTGAACACGCGGCCAAGCGTGACTTCGCCGACCGGCACCGAAATCGGTGCACCGGTATCGATGACTTCCATGCCGCGGATGAGGCCGTCTGTGGACGCCATCGCGATCGTCCGTACTGTATCATCGCCAAGGTGCAAGGCGACTTCCAATGTCAAGTCGATGTCGACTTCGTTTTCGTTGCGCGCTTTATGTTGAATTTTCAGGGCGTTGTAGATCGCCGGCAAGTGGCCGTTCTCAAACTTGACGTCTACAACCGGACCCATGACTTGGATAACGCGTCCTCTTGTCATCGTTTTCCCTCCTAACTTGCTAGTCCCCTATTGCAAGGCGTTTGCTCCGGCGACAATTTCCGTAATTTCTTGCGTAATCGCCGCTTGGCGAGCGCGGTTGTAGGAAAGCGTCAATGTGCGAATGAGCTCGTTCGCATTGTCCGTTGCGTTCTTCATCGCCGTCATGCGGGCGGCGTGTTCGCTTGCTTTTGCATCGAGCAATGCGCCGTAAATGAGGCTTTCCGCATACTGCGGCAATAAGACGTCCAAAATTTCTTCTTGCGACGGTTCAAATTCGTACACCGTGCGCTGCTTATTCTCCGCCAAGTCAGTGAGCGGCAGAAGCTTCCGTTCCGTCACCTCTTGCTGGATCGCGCTCACGTAATGGTTGTAATACATATACAGCTCGTCAAACGTACCGTCGGCGAATAACCCAACCGTTTTGCGGGCGATTTCTTTAATATCAGCAAACGACGGCTGGTCCGGCAAGCGCGTGATGTCGAGAATGACCGGCATGTTCCGCTTGCGGAAGAAGCTCAACCCGACGCGGCCGATGACGATGATCGCATATTCGTCCGGAGAAGCATGGCGTTTTTGGATCGTTTGGTACACGAGGCGCAGCACGTTGCTGTTGTACGCGCCAGCCAGACCGCGATCCGACGTGATCACGAGATAACCGGTTTTTTTCACCGGGCGCGAAACGAGCATCGGATGCGAAGCCCCCCCGGCGCCAAGCGCCACATTGGCCACGACTTCTTGAATTTTCTCCATATATGGAACGAACGATTTCGCGTTTTGCTCCGCGCGGTTCAGCTTCGACGTCGAGACCATTTCCATCGCTTTTGTAATTTGGCTTGTCTTCTTCGTCGCATTGATGCGCGTTTTAATATCGCGTAACGATGCCAAAGGTTTCACCACCTTTTTGCTGCACGGGTTCTAACAGGCGTGAGGGGGCGATATGCCCCCGCCGGCCTTATTGTGAAACGACAAACGTTTTCTTGAACGCTTCGATCGCTTGATTGAGATCGTCTTCGTTCGGAAGATCTTTCGTCGTGCGGATGTGCTCAAGCAAGTGTTGGCCGTTTTGGTCGAGCCACAAGTAAAACTCTTTCTCGAAACGGCGCACATCTTCAACCGGGATGTCGTCCAAAAAGCCGCGCGTCAATGCATAGATGATCAACACTTGTTTTTCGACCGGAATCGGCTGATGCAAATCTTGCTTCAGCACTTCGACCGTGCGCGCCCCGCGGGCGAGCTTCGCCTGCGTCGCTTTATCGAGGTCGGAGCCGAATTGGGCGAACGCTTCGAGCTCACGGTAAGCGGCCAAGTCCAAACGAAGCGTCCCGGCTACTTTTTTCATCGCTTTGATTTGCGCTGCCCCACCGACGCGCGAAACGGACAACCCTGCGTTGATCGCTGGGCGGACGCCGGAGAAGAACAAGTCCGATTGCAAGAAAATTTGCCCGTCCGTAATCGAGATGACGTTCGTCGGAATGTACGCGGAAATATCGCCCGCTTGCGTTTCGACGAACGGAAGCGCAGTCAACGAACCGCCGCCTTTGGCATCGCTCAATTTCGCTGCGCGCTCAAGCAGGCGGGAGTGCAAGTAGAAAATATCCCCCGGATACGCTTCACGGCCCGGCGGGCGGCGAAGCAAGAGCGACAATTCACGGTATGCCGCGGCCTGCTTCGATAAATCGTCGTACACAACCAAAACGTGCTTGCCCTTATACATGAAGTACTCGCCCATCGCCACACCGGCATACGGCGCCAAGAACAAAAGCGGAGCCGGCTGCGACGCCGAAGCGGTGACGACGATCGTATAGTCGAGCGCGCCGTGTTTGCGGAGCGTTTCGACAACGGTGCGGACCGTCGATTCTTTTTGCCCGATGGCGACATAAATACAAATCATGTTTTGGTCTTTTTGGTTGATGATCGTGTCAATGGCGACGGACGTTTTCCCCGTTTGCCGGTCGCCGATGATGAGCTCGCGCTGGCCGCGGCCGATCGGCACGAGCGCGTCGATCGCTTTAATCCCGGTTTGCAGCGGCTCATGCACCGATCTCCGGTCCATAACGCCCGGCGCCGGGCTCTCGATCGGGCGCGTTTCCGTCGTTTCCACCGGCCCTAATCCGTCAACAGGCTGACCGAGTGGGTTGACAACGCGGCCGATGAGCGCTTCCCCAACGGGCACTTCCATGATCCGGCCCGTACGGCGCACTTCGTCCCCTTCTTTAATGCCGGTGTACGGTCCTAAAATAACGATACCGACGTTGTTTTCTTCCAAGTTCAACGCCATGCCCATCACGCCGTTGGCAAACTCGACGAGCTCGCCGGACATGACGTTATCGAGCCCATGAGCGCGCGCGATCCCGTCGCCGACTTGGATGACGGTTCCGACATCGCTCACTTGGATTTGCGATTCATAGTTTTCAATCTGCTGCTTAATGAGCGCGCTGATTTCTTCCGCTCGAATGCTCATGCCTTTCACCCCTGTCTTCAAATGTTAGCCGATCAGCTGCCGCCGAATCCGTTCAAGCTGCCCGCTGACGCTGCCGTCGTAAATGCGGTTGCCGATGCGCAGCTTCACGCCGCCGATGAGTTCCGGATCAATGATATTTTCAATCTCAAGCGTCTGTTTGCCGACTTTTTGGGCAAAGACGTCGGAAAGCGCCCGCAGTTCTTCGTCCGTCAACGGCCGCGCCGAATAGGCGACCGCCTTGGCGATGCCGCGCGCATCGTCGACGAGGGCGAGAAACTGTTCCGCCAGCTCGGGCACAAGGCCGAAGCGATGGCGCTCCAGAAGAAGGAGAAGCGTGTTTTGCACCGGGGTGGACACACCGGCGAACGCTTCGCGGATGAGCGCTTTTTTCTGATCCAAGGAAAGTTTCGGATACGAAAGAAGCGATAAAAACTCGCCGTTTTCCGCCAACGCCTGGCGCACGGCGCGAACATCTTCTTCGATTCGATCAAGCTGTCCTTGTTCGAGCGCGATTTGGAACAAAGCGGACGCGTACCGTTTGGCGATCACTTCTTGGTTCATCGCGCTCCTCCTACCTCTTGAACGTCTTTGATGTACGCTTCGATCAGCTTGCGTTGATCTTGCTCGGTCAGCTCTTTTTCAATCACTTTTGAGGCGATCAAGACAGACAACGAGGCCACTTGTTCGCGGAGCGCGGCCATCGCCTGTTCTTTTTCACGCTCGATTTCTTTTTTCGCCGCTTCTTTCACCCGTTCCGCTTCCGCACGGGCCGAGGCGACAATTTGTTCTTTCTGCTCTTCAGCCAGCTTGCGCGCGTTTTCAATGAGCGCTTGCGCTTCTTGGCGCGACTGCTTCATCAGTTCGCGCTGTTCTTCAAGAAGTTTTTCTGCTTCTTGACGGCGTTTTTCCGCCTGGTCGATTTCGTTCGCGATATGTTCTTCACGTTGTTTCATGATATTCATTAACGGCTGCCAAGCGAATTTGCGCAACAAGGCCAGCAAAATAATGAACATCAGCAATTGGTAAATAATCGTGCCGCCGCTGATGCCATGCGCCGCTTCGCCGAGCACCCATACGTTTGCCTTCCACAACACCGCGTTTCACTCCTTTCGACAGCTATCGCACCGATGCGGTCTCGCAAAACCGCACATAAAGGAATGGCGAAGGTGGTCGTTGACACGAACTTCGCCATCACTTTCCATATCGATTTCTTATCGACCTAAGTAAATGAACGAGAAGACGACACCGATGATCGGAAGCGCCTCAACCAACGCAACCCCGATGAACATCGTCGTTTGCAAAACCGGACGCAATTCTGGTTGACGAGCAATCCCTTCAATGGTACGGCTGACGATCAACCCGTTGCCGATGCCGGCGCCTAACGCCCCCAAACCTACCGCAATCGCAGCTGCAAGTACACCCAAACTCATGTTGATAGATCCTCCTTCACCATGTTAAAGTAATGTTTCAAGTCCTTAATGAAATGATAAGGAATGCTCAATGGTCATGACTGACCTTATGAGCCATATAAACCATGGTTAACATCGTAAAAATGAACGCCTGAATCGTTCCGACAAAAATACTGAACGCTTGCCACACCATCATCGGAATGGCTGCGCCAACAGCGCCAAGCACACCGTAATGCGTGCCAAGGCTGGCGAGCAAGCCAAGCAAAATTTCCCCGGCGTAAATGTTCCCGAAAAGACGCAAACCGAGCGTCAGCGTGTTGGCAAACTCTTCGATGATTTTAAGCGGGAACAACCAGGCGACTGGACGGGTGTAATCGCGCAAATAGTCGGATGCCCCTTTCATTTTCACCCCATAGTAGTGGGTGAGGGCGACGACCATCACCGCCAGCGTCAACGTAACGGTCGCATCCGCGGTCGGCGATTTCCACCAAAGTTCGCCGTTGACATGGACGGAAAACGGCAGTCCAAGCATATTGGCCACAAACACATACATGATGAGCGTGACCCCCAGCGTCAAAAAGCGGCCGCCCGTTTGCCAATCCATCGTGCTGTTAATGATGCCTCTAACAAAGTCAAAGACCCACTCCATAAAGTTTTGCATCCCCGTCGGGCGCAGCTGAAGCGAGCGAGTAGCCGCAACAGCAATGATGAAAACGATCAAACAGGTGATCGTAATCATCAACATATCAGATAAATTAAACGTAAGGCCTAAAAATTCGACAAGCGGCGCTTTATGCTCCATCCTCTCTCACCTCGCTTTCATGCCTGCAGCTTGTCGTTTTTCCATTTGTGAAAGAAGAAATCTATTATAATGACAATGTAGGATGTCATTAATCCCAAAACGGTTGGCACGATATGAAAATATTGCGGATACGTCAGAACAATGACAGCAGCCAATGCGGCAAGCGCCAAACGCGATAAGGTGCCTAATGTGCGCACTTTTTTGCGCGCCGCCACCGCTTGTCCGAATTTTTCGATTTTCCAGGTTAAGTTCCAAACCATGAGGAGGCTGATCGATGTGCCGAGAATCAAGCTGAGAAAAACGGTTTTATACGGCGTAAATCCAAAGCCGAGCGTATAGATGGCGAGCAAATACAATATGTATCGAACTTGCCGCCAAAACATCGCTTGAAGATTTCCCATTTTATTGCTCCTCAGAGAAATATTGGCGGATCAAGCGCAACATCGCATACACGCCGGCCGCCAGTCCGAGCAAAAGGCCGACGATCAAAAAGATCGGCTCGGTGCCAAATCGATCATCGATCCATCTCCCGCCGAAAACGCCGACCAAAATCGAACCAACAAGTTGGGAGACGATGGCGGACATCAACGCCATGGCTTGAAACGGGTGGCGCTGTTTTGGGGACATGCCAACACACCCTTTAACATAATGAAAACCTTCTCAATCTACCCCTTGTAAAGGATACAATACGGCCTGGTCAATGTCAATGTGTTTCCACGTAAAACCTCATTCACATAGGGCAAATATTAATAATTTGTGACAATTTCTCATTTTCTTCTCACAATGATGATGTATAATGATATATTTTATTTTTAGCCTATTTTCCTTTTCATGATTCGATGCAAGCGCTTAACTGACGCATGGGCAAGGCACCCTCTCCACCGCTCGATGGAATGCGAACCCCGCGCGGCGCGGGGCGCCTTGCAGCTGTTATTTTGTGCCAAACAGCCGATCGCCGGCGTCGCCAAGACCAGGGACAATATAGCCGTGGTCGTTCAACCGCTCATCAAGGGCAGCGATGTAAATGTCCACATCCGGGTGGGCCGTTTCCACCGCTTTGACTCCTTCCGGCGCCGCGATCAGGCACATAAATTTAATGCTTTTCGCACCCCGCTTTTTCAGCGCATCGATCGCCGCCACCGCTGATCCGCCGGTTGCGAGCATCGGGTCGACGATGATAAAATCGCGCTCTTCGACATCGCTCGGCAGCTTGACGTAATATTCGACCGGCTTTAATGTTTGGGGATCGCGGTACAAGCCGATATGGCCGACTTTCGCCGCCGGGATGAGCTTCAGGATGCCGTCAACCATGCCGATGCCGGCGCGCAAAATCGGAATGACGCCCAGTTTTTTGCCGGCGATCACTTTCGCTCTGGCTTTACTGACGGGGGTTTCGATCTCGACTTCCTCAAGCGGCAGATCACGTGTAATTTCAAACGCCATCAACGTCGCCACTTCGTCGACAAGCTCGCGAAATTCTTTCGTGCCCGTATTCTTGTCGCGAATGTAGGTCAATTTATGCTGGATGAGCGGATGATCAAAGACGTACACTTTTCCCATGGGTCAACTCTCCTCTTCCGTATGTATGCGCTGCACTTCTATACATTCTACTGGAAAACGAGCGCCTATTCAACTGCCGAACGAACGGAAAAAGGCGCACCGCCAAATCCGGAGGCGGTGCACCGTACGGTTTCGGACGAAGCGGCGGCGCTTAGTCTTGATAGAGCGGAAACTTTTCTGTCAAAGCGGCGACGCGTTGGCGCGCTTCCTCAAGCGCTTGTTCGCTGCCGACGTTTTTCAGCACAAGGCCGATGATGGCGGCGATTTCGTCCATCTCTTCCAATCCGAAGCCGCGCGTCGTGACCGCGGCCGTGCCGATGCGGATGCCGCTTGTGACAAACGGGCTTTCCGGATCGTACGGAATCGTGTTTTTGTTGACCGTAATCCCGACCTCATCGAGCACTTTCTCCGCCGTTTTCCCGGTCAGTTGTTGCGGGCGCAAATCGACAAGCAGCAAATGGTTGTCCGTGCCGCCGGAAATGAGGGTGAATCCTTCGTTTTGCAAGGCGGCTGCGAGCCGTTTGGCATTCTCCACGACGCGCTTCGCGTAGACTTTAAAGTCGTCTTGCAGCGCTTCACCGAGCGCGACGGCTTTCGCGGCAATAACATGCATGAGCGGGCCGCCTTGAATGCCAGGGAAAATCGCTTTGTCGATCTGTTTGGCGAACTGCTCTTGGCATAAAATCATCCCGCCGCGCGGACCGCGCAGCGTTTTGTGCGTCGTCGTCGTAACGAAATGGGCGTACGGAACCGGGTTCGGATGAACACCTGCCGCAACAAGACCGGCAATATGGGCCATGTCAACCATTAAATAGGCGCCGACTTCATCGGCAATCTCGCGGAACTTGGCGAAGTCGATGATGCGGGGATAAGCGCTCGCGCCGGCGACGATCAACTTCGGCCGGTGAAGGCGCGCTTTTTCGCGCACGTCGTCATAGTCAATGACATGCGTTTTTGGATCGACGCCGTATTCGACAAAATGGTACTGAATGCCGCTGAAATTGACCGGGCTGCCGTGCGTCAAATGGCCGCCGTGCGACAAGTTCATGCCAAGCACCGTGTCGCCGTGCTCCAAAACAGTGAAATAAACGGCCATGTTCGCCTGCGCCCCCGAGTGCGGCTGGACATTCGCATGTTCCGCTCCGAACAATTGCTTTGCCCGCTCGCGCGCCAACTCTTCGACGATGTCGACATATTCACAACCGCCGTAGTAGCGGCGTCCCGGATAGCCTTCCGCATATTTGTTCGTCAAAACCGACCCTTGCGCTTCCATGACCGCGCGGCTGACAAAGTTTTCCGAGGCGATCAGTTCAATTTTCGCATGCTGCCGCTTCCGCTCTTGCTCAATAGCGGCGAACACTTGCGGATCTTGTTGTGGCAAGTAATTCATCAATAGCTCCCCCTTATGCGAAATCAGTGAATATTCGTTTTTATTTTATCAGCTTCAGCTAGGCAAATTCAAAGAAAAAATGAATAAAACCGCTAGAAAGAACAGGAATCATTCGGATTTTCCAACGAGTAGACCGCTCGGGCGCCGCCGATCAGCTTCGGCCGCGTTTTCGCCAGCGTCACGCACGCCGATCCAATGTGCTTCACCGAAACGCGCACGGGAACGGCAACCGGCTTCAAATGCATGCCGATGAGCGTATGGCCGATGTCAATGCCGGCATCGGCGCGAATCGCCTCGACAACGACCGGGTCAGCGAACGTTCGATAGGCGTAGGCAGCCATCGCCCCACCCGCTTTCGGCACCGGAACGACCGAAACGATCTCCAGCCCGTGAGTTTTGGCGGTTTCCCGTTCGACAACAAGCGCCCGGTTTAAATGTTCACAACATTGAAACGCGAGCGCAATGCCGGTTTCGCGCCGCCACGCGTCAAGCTCGGCAAACAGCATGGCGGCAACGTCCATCGATCCAGCCGTGCCGATCCGCTCGCCAAGCACCTCGCTCGTACTGCAGCCGATCACAACGACATCGCCGCGGCCAAGCGGCGCCTGTTGGCGAAACTCATGCAAGATGGCTTGCCATTGCTGCCGCCATTCGGTCAATCGTGCGTCCATTCCCTTCCCTCCTTCGCACGGTGTGCCCCACACGATCCTTGACGAACACTAGAAGTCTGGTGATGTAACGAAAAATGCGGCTCCATCACGTTGCTTTTCAAATGGAGAAACCTTATACATGCTGCTCTTCCTTCACTTGAGAATCATCCATTTCAAAAAAACGGCTGTTTTTCAATGGCCTTCTAGTATTTTCACCAATGATTCGCGAAAGATGAACAGCGTTTGTTGTGAACATCGCCGAATTCCCAGCCTTTGCGCTGCTGCCCTCATGAAGCTAGACGCCCACACCTTTCGCTTATGGCCCACAGGCCGCATCCGCTCCGATGCGGCCCTGGTTCCGCCTACAAATGCTTGTTTTCATAGTCGGCGATTTTGCCGATTCGCCGCGCATGGCGTCCGCCTTCAAATTCGGTCTCAAGCCATGCCTTGGCGATTTCGCGCGCCAGGCCGGGGCCGATGACGCGCTCCCCCATCGCGAGAATGTTGCTGTCATTATGCATGCGCGTCAGCTTGGCGCTGTAGACGTCGTGGCAAAGGGCGCAGCGCACCCCTTTCACTTTGTTGGCGGCAATCGTCATGCCGATGCCGGTGCCGCAGATCAAAATGCCGCGATCAAATTCGCCGCGCGCCACTTTTTCCGCGACGGGAAGCGCGTAATCCGGGTAATCGACCGATGTTTCACAATCGCAGCCAAAATCGGTGTACTCGATTCCCATTTCATCCAACAGTGCTTTAATTTCCTCACGAATGCGAACTCCACCATGGTCAGAAGCAATCGCGACTTTCATCACGTTCGGGCGAGGAGCCCTAGGCTTCGCCGTGATAGCGAAAGCCAGGGAGGAATCGCCCTTCCTCCTTTCGATGAATCATATTTGCGCGTGCATCAACGAGTGCGGAACCGGGCGACAGCCGCCTGCAATTGTTCGGCCTGTTCAACCAACTCGCCAGCCAGTTGATGCACATCGTTGATCGATGCGGCCTGCTCCTCGGTCGCCGCCGCAACTTCGAGCGCGCCGGCGGACGTCTGCTCAGCAATCGCCGCCACTTCTTGCGTTTGCGCCGCGGCCCGCTCCATATGCCCCATTTGACGCTTCGCCAGCTCAGCGATGTCATGGACGGCGCAGATCACTTCATCAGCTGAGGCCGCCATGGCCGCAATGGCCTCATTCGTGCGCTCCCCTTTGGCCGCCTCAGCGTTTGTGGCGGCCACCTGCTTGTCCATTTGCGCCACCACACGGGCGACTTCATTTTGAATGTTGCCGACCAGTTCCGCGATTTTCTTGACCGCCTTGGCGCTCTCATCAGCCAGCTTGCGCACTTCCTCGGCGACGACGGCAAACCCCCGGCCGTGCTCGCCGGCGCGGGCTGCCTCAATGGAAGCATTGAGCGCAAGCAAGTTCGTCTGTTCAGCGATGTCCGCGACAAGCAACGTAATGTTGCCGATTTGATTGGCGTGTGCTTCGAGCTGCTTGACAGCCGCCCGCGACCGTTCTTGATCGTCAGCCAGCTTTCCGATGCCGCTAATGAGCGAATGGGTGATATCGCGGCTTGCCTTCAGCGTTTCGGCCATCCCATATACCGACTGTTCCGCACGCTCGGCTGTTTCTTTGACTTGCACGGCGATGGCGAGCACATCCTCGGCCGCCGCAGCCGCCTCTTGAATCGCCTCGGCCGAAGACGCCGCCCCTTTGGAAATGTCGTCAATGGTCGCTGCAATATCGCGTGCACGGTTTGACGCTGTTTCGGACGCCTGCCTCATTTCCGCCGTCTTTTCCGTCGTGCGCGCTGCGCTCTCTTCCACATTGGCGACGACTGCGCGCAAATGGCCGAGCATCCGGTTGAACGCGACAGCCAGCGAGCGAATTTCGTCATGGGAAGAGGGCAGCGGAACATCCTCATCGATATGCCCTTCCGTCGCCTTTGCCGCCGCTTCCTCGAGCCGTTGCAGCGGCCTTGTAATCCAGCCAGCGGCCAAATAGGCAAGCACTCCGGACCAAAAGATGCCAAGGAGCAACACGATCATCGTGAACACGCTTTTGTTCCATGAGGCGAACCACTGATCATACAAAACGTACAAGAAAAAGGCGCTCGTTGAATACGTGATCAGCGCCAACGCTGTCGTAAAGACGACGAGCTTCAGGCGCAAACCGAACCGATGACTTGTCCCCCCCATTTGTGTTCCCCCTCACTTCTTTACCTCATTGTTCTGTTTGCAACTTTTCCGCCAAGCGGTCAATGAGCGTCTCCAGCTCATCGCGCGCCGCCCGGTACACTTCAATCGGCCCGCCGAACGGATCGGCGATGTCGCCGTCTGTTCCCGAGACGAACTGCTTCAACGTAAACGTTTTGTCCTTCGCTTCTGGGAAACGCTCGACGATCATTTCTTTATGGCCGGATGTCATCGCCAGCACGTGCGTCGCCCAGTCGATATGCTCTTTTTTCAGCTGCGAGGAGCGGTGGGCCGCTTCGATTCCTTTTTCCTTCAACACCGTCTTGGCGTGAACCGACGCCTCGCTCCCTTCCGCCGCAAACACGCCGGCCGATTTCACCTCGACGCCTGGCAGCTGCTTATTCTCCAACAATGCAGCGGCCATCGGGCTTCGGCACGTATTGCCCGTGCAGACGAACAAAATGCGGTATGGCATACAACCACCTCTTCACATCAATGACTTACCATCAATATACCATAGGGAAAAGAGCAAAAAAAGGCTCTTCACCACAACATGTACTTGACAAGCAATGCGGTTTCCTGCGTAAGGATAGGCAAAAAGTGCTGATTTTCCCTCACAAGCGTAAATAGGGTATGTTCAGAAAAAATCAAGTACAACTTTTGGTGAAGAGCCGCAAAAAAGCAGGCCGTCCGCTTTTTTCCACTGAAGGAAAACCGCCTGCCGCCGTTTATAGAAAAAGCAGCTTGAGCCCGAACGCCAGCAAAATGCTGCCGCCGAGCGCTTCGCTGTACGAACCGAGCCATTGCTGAAAATGGCGGCCGACAAAAAGCCCAACCCATGTCAGCACCATGCTGAACAGACCAAACAGCAAAATCGTCACCATCGTCCGCGCTCCGAAAATGCCGAGGCTCAGCCCGACGGAAAAGCTGTCTAGGCTGACGCTGAACGCAAAAAAAAGCAACCCCACCCCACGCGGAAACAGCGGTGAGCCATCGTCCCTCCGGAACGAGGCGATGATCATTTGCCCGCCAAGCCATAACAGCAGCGCCCCGCCCGCGTATGTCGCGACACTTCCGAACTCGCGCGACAGCAGGCGGCCGACCGCCATGCCAGCAAGCGGCATGAGAATATGAAACAAGCCGATCGTCAACCCGATATAAAACATTTGCCGCAGCCGGAGGCGCAACAGCCCCATTCCTAAAGCGACTGAAAACGCGTCCATGCCCAGCGCCAGCGCCATCATTGACAGCGCGATGATTTCGCCGATGAATGCGCCCATGTTTCTTCCCTCCCGGACCGGCCTTATTGCTAAACATATGCACGTCCAGGGCAGTTTAGAAGCAGAGCGGGCAGCCAATGGGCGCCGCCTGATTGACGGGCGGACGGAAAAGAAAAAACCGGTCCACAACAGACCGGTTTCGCGCTTGGAAACGGCATCCCCCAAATCCTCTAGTTGCCATTTGAACCTTACCGTTTGCAGAGCCGTTTTCTCGACTATCGCACGACCGAACAACGCCGCTTCCAAACCCATACATGGATCTGTGAAGCGCGTTTCCGTTCGGTCTTCCGTCACGCCAAGGCGCGACGAAGAAGCCTGCGGCTTGCCTCCGACCGTCAAAAAATAGACAAGCTGCTTTTTCGACCAGGATATGTGAAACTTGTTCACTGCATCTATACAGACGGCCGTCCTTTCATTTCCGCTGTTCGCTGATGGCGCGTCCGCCGGCTGCTTTGCGGAGCCGGTTCATGATCGCCGCGCCGATTCCTTCTTCCGGAAACGCCTCGCTGTAAATGAGATCGACGTTCGTTTCATCAAATCGGCGCAGCGTGTCGTACAGCCGGCTCGCGACCGTCTCAAGCGCCTGGCGCGTTCCGCACGGCAGCACGACATCGGCCGCATACTGATCCCGGTTCTCCTCGGTCGTCAACACGCCGACCGTTTTCCCTTCCGCCCGGCTTTCATCGACAAGCCGCTGCAAAAACGCGGGCGGGCCGGCGACGATCCAAAGCGGCGCTTTCGGCGCATAATGCGTATATTTCATCCCCGGCGCTTTCGGCGCCGCCTCGTCATCCACAGCAGCGGCCTCTTCAACGCGGCCGATCGCTTCAATAAGCGCCTCTTTCGTCACTCCTCCCGGGCGCAAAATCGTCGGCACGCCCCCACTGCAATCGAGCACCGTCGATTCAACGCCCACGCCGGTCGGCCCGCCGTCGATCACCCCGGCGATCCGCCCGTCTAAATCGGCAAGCACGTGCGCCGCCGTCGTCGGACTCGGCCTTCCTGACCGATTCGCGCTCGGGGCGGCCAACGCCAAGCCGCTCGCCTCGATCAACGCCAGCGCCAGCGGGTGATCCGGCATGCGCACCGCCACCGTCGGCAGCCCGGCCGTCACCCGTTCAGACACCGCTTTGGCCCGTTTTGGCAATACTAACGTGAGCGGCCCCGGCCAAAACCGCTCCATCAACGTTTTCGCCATCGGTGGGATCGAGGCGGCTACCGCCTCCGCTTGGGCCATGCTGGCGACATGAACGATGAGCGGATTGTCGCTCGGCCGCCCTTTGGCGGCGAAAATTTTTTCCACCGCGGCTGTATTGGCCGCATCAGCCCCCAACCCGTACACCGTTTCCGTCGGGAATGCGATAACTTCCCCGGCCCGCAGCCATTCAACCGCCTCTCGTATTTGTGGATAAACTTGCTGTTTATCAACAATATTATCCACAACCCAAACACGCGTTTTCAATCGTTTCACCTTCTCCATCGCCGTGATTCGCCTTGAAAATGGCGGCTTTTTTTACAAGCGTCAGATCGCCGCCCGATGCCTTTCCACAGTTATACACAAATTGTGAATAAACTTGTTATTTTTGTGGATAACTTTGTGGATAGATGCTTATGGAATGAGATGGCTGAGCCACTCTTTGAAGAAAAATTTGACTTCCACCGGCTGTTCCGGCTCGGCCATGACGACGAAGGACGATTCTTGATCGTCAGTGTGCCCTTTGTCCTTCTCGCCATCCGCATGGATGGACGAAGCGGCGCGATCTTCGGTTTCCGCCATCGCACCCCTCTCCTCTTTCGGTTCGTCCCGCTCGATGGCCTGCTCGCCGCTTCGCATCGCCTCAGCTTCCGCTTCGGCCGACTCGCTGTTCTGCTTCGACCCGGCTTCCATTGACCGGACGCTCCCAGCCGACACCGGTTCATTCGTTCCGGCAGGCGATCGGTTCGCCGCCATCATGACGGCATCGCTGTTGGAAAAATCGAGAAAACAAAGCGGCGGGAACAGAACGCACCACCAGTTTGCTCCTTTTCCTTCCCCAAGCGTGATCAGCACGGCATCATAGATGCCAGCCGGATATACGTAGTTGCCGTACACTTTCGTCGGAAAATGAACCGGGCCAAACTCCACTTTGTACGTTTGATCGCTTTGTTCATCGCGCAACACGCGGGCGACCGTCCGCTCGATGTCCGGCAGGTGAGAGCGGATGACGCGCTTTGCTTCCTCAAACGAAGTGAGTTCGGCCACCCAGCCGTTGATTTGCGCATTGACCGCATCACGCACTTTTCGCTTCAATTGTTGGTCTTCATCGGCGTCGCTGTTGGCTAAAATGCGCAGGCGGATGGCCTCATCAGGGATGGCGACCGCCGCGTTCGCCCCGGCGTCCGTCTTGTGGCCGTACAGCTCGACGAGTACGCCTGTCGTTAATAGAATGATATATAAACATATGGCAATGGCATTTCCTTTGATGGTCATCATCGGCACCGTCCTTTCACCTTTCATTGTGGACGGCGCCGCTCGTTTTTAAACCTATCAATCTAACACGTTTTCCCGTTTTTCGGCCGCGTCATGTACACCATCCGGTCTTTGCCGTTGAGGTCAAAATCGACTTCCACTTCGGCTTCTGGAAACGCTGCGGCCAAGAGCGCCGCCACTGCTTCCCCTTGCCCGGCGCCGACTTCAAAAGCGGCAAGCGCCGGCGCGCCGAGCACAAGCGGCAACTCGCGGGCGAAGCGGCGGTAAAAATCGAGCCCATCGCGGCCGCCAAAGAGCGCCGTGTGCGGCTCATAGTTTTTGACGACCGGGGAAAGCATAGCGGCGTCCGTCTCTGGAATGTACGGTGGATTGGAAACGACGACATCGACCGTCCACCCCATGGCCATGATCGGCTGCAGCAAGTCGCCGCACAAAAATGAAACATTCGCCCCGAGCCGCCGGGCGTTTTCACGGGCGACCGCGAGCGCCGCTTCGGAAATATCGGTTGCGGTCACCGACAACGCTTTGTTCTCCAGCGCCAATGTCACGGCGATCGCCCCGCTGCCAGTGCCGACGTCAACGACATCGATCCGCTTCCGACCAGCAAATAGGCGCGGCACCCGTTTTAGGACGCCAAGCACCAGTTCTTCCGTTTCCGGGCGCGGGATCAACACATGGCGGTTGACAAGAAACGGCCGGCCGTAAAACGATTCATAGCCGATCAAATATTGAATCGGCACATGATCCACCGCATGGCGGCGCACATCGGCCGCAAACCGTTCATATACCGCTTCGTCGACCGGCTCGCGCCAACGGGCGAACAGCCCGGCCCGGTCCACGCCTAAATGGTGGCACAATAGCCACTCTGCCGCCCGCTCCTCTTTTCCGTGGGCGCGCAAAAAAGAAGAAGCCCAGGCGAGGACTTCGTGGACGTTACGACGCATCGTTCGCTTGCTCCAATTTTTTCGCCTGATCGTCCAAAATGAGCGCCTCGATAATTTCGTCGAGGTGGCCATCGAGCACTTGATCGAGCTTTTGGATCGTCAATCCGATGCGGTGGTCCGTGACGCGGTTTTGCGGGAAGTTGTACGTCCGGATGCGCTCGGAACGGTCGCCGGTGCCGACTGCCTGCTTGCGCGTTTGGTCATATTCGGCGCGCGCTTCTTGCTGGTACTTGTCATAAATGCGGGCACGCAATACTTTCATCGCTTTTTCTTTGTTTTTGATTTGCGATTTTTCGTCTTGGCACGTGACGACAATGCCGGTCGGAATATGGGTGAGGCGCACGGCCGACATTGTCGTGTTGACGCTTTGCCCACCCGGTCCGCTTGAGGCGAACGTGTCGACGCGAATGTCTTTTTCATTGATTTCGACTTCGATTTCTTCCATCTCCGGCAGGCAGGCGACCGTCGCCGTCGACGTATGGATGCGCCCGCCTGACTCCGTTTCCGGGACACGCTGGACGCGGTGCGCGCCGTTTTCAAACTTCAGCTTTGAATACGCCCCTTTGCCGTTGATCATAAAAATGATTTCTTTATAGCCGCCGAGGCCGGTCGGACTCGCTTCGATCACTTCCGTCTTCCACCCTTGCGATTCCGCATAGCGCGTATACATCCGGTACAAGTCGCCGGCAAACAGCGCCGCCTCTTCGCCGCCGGCGGCCGCGCGGATTTCCATAATGACGTTTTTCTCATCGTTCGGATCTTTCGGCAAAAGCAACACTTTCAGCTTTTCAACGAGCGCCTCTTCCCGTTCTTCCAGCTCGTCAATTTCCTCTTTCACCATCTCGCGCAGCTCCGGATCGAGCTTTTCCTCAAGCATCGCTTTCGCTTCGGCCAGCTGCTCGCGAACCGATTTGTATTCACGGTACGTTTGCACCGTTTCTTCCAAATCCGCCTGCTCTTTCGAATAATCGCGCAGCTTTTTCGGATCGTTGATGACGTCGGGGTCCATCAACAGTTCATTGAGCTTTTCATACCGTTGCTCCACAGCTTCCAACCGATCAAACACATCATTCACCTCTGTTTTTCCCACACAGTCTAATTTTAGATTATAGCATGAAATGAAGCCAAACAAAAACCCCCGCTTTTGGCAAGCGGGAGCTCTCAGTTGACGCGCACGATGATCTCGTATGTCGGGATCGCTTTTGTCAGCAACTTGTCAATGCGTTGCGCCTCGCGCTGCCGCTCCTCGTCAGACAGCTCTTCCGGTGCATCAACGGTCACATACATATTGCCGCCGTGAAACCAGATGGAGTCGGCGTGGTAATCGGTGTACCGCTCGATGAGTTGTGCTGCCTTGCGCGTATCGGCGCGCTGGTTTTCGCTTCCTTCGGTCAAGCTGATAAAATTCGGGTTTTGCCGCACGTTTTCCGGATCGTCGAAGTTGTTGTACAAGTCTCTGTCAGCGTCGATCTTCGGCCGCCCGTCCGTCATCAGCCGCGCGCCGTTTTTGTCCTCGCTTTGCTGGCGGTAGGACGGATGATCCGGAGCGAGCGAACAGGCCGAAAGCAGGAAGATCATTCCTAACAGCCAGATGCGTCTCATCCTTTTTCGCCTCCTTAGCTGTTAGGATGTCCATGATCGCCCGTCAATGATACACGGCAAGCCATAAATCTTTCTGCCATCATTCGTCTATTTTGCGGCGAACGAACAAAAGGGGCAGCCTAGTCAAGCGAACGATCAATGATGAACGAGCCGCATGCCAAACGCTTTTTCCTCCCATAGCGAATGGACGCACGAGACGGGCGAGAATGATGGCGCCGCTTCCGCCCTTCTCGGTCGGCGAAACATACGAATATGCACCGTTTCCATCAACGATGGCTGCGCTTCGCCACTTGGCCGATGAAAGCGGCCAAACAACATCAGTGACCGCCTCACCATCACTCACCCGTATGTCCAGCAAGCGGGCGGTTGTATCGCTTTTTCGGTTTGCCAGGCACTTCATGGTGATGGCGGCAGCGAGGCTCGTACGCCTCGCTGGCGCCGACGAGAATCACCGGATCGTCATAAGAGGCGGGCGCACCGTTAATGAGCCGCTGCGTCCGGCTGGCCGGGGAACCGCATACCGTGCAAACCGCCTGCAGCTTCGTCACCGACTCCGCGATCGCCATCAGCGCCGGCACGGGGCCAAACGGTTCACCGCGAAAATCTTGGTCGAGCCCCGCGGCGATGACGCGGTAGCCGCAATCAGCGAGCGTTTGCACCACATCGATGATGTCGTCGGAAAAAAACTGTACTTCATCGATGGCGACGACGTCGGTGGCGGCGGAAATGTAGCGGAACATTTCCGCCGGCGTCGCGACCGGAATGGCGATCACCGAATTGCCGTTGTGCGACACGACTGCGTCTTCGCTATAACGATTGTCGATCGTCGGTTTGAACACTTTCACTTCCTGCTTGGCAAACTGAGCGCGGCGGACGCGGCGAATCAATTCTTCTGATTTGCCGGAAAACATGCATCCACAAATGACCTCAAGCCAGCCGGACTGCGTCATCACGTACATTGGGGCCTCTCCTTTCACACAACACTGTCCTCAAACCATCGGCCGCTCCTTGCCGTCTGCCATCGCGACGATCAGCGGGATCAGCCTTGTAAGCAACCGGCCTTCCATCTGTATAGATGCAATTTGAAGCTTTACGATTTGCAACTTTTACCGAGTATTTGATCGACTGTCGGGCGACCGAACAACGCCGCTTAAAGACCCATATATGGGTCTGTGAAGCAGGCGGTTGTTCGGTCCTCCGTCACGCCAAGTCGTGACGGAGAAGCCTGTGGCTTTCCTCCGACAGTCGAAAAGGGGCAAACCGCTTTTCCGTCAAAGATATGGTAAACTTCTCCGTTGCATCTATATGCTCTCACGAAAAAGCAGGCAAGTTTCGCTTGCCTGCTTTCGTCACGTCCTTGTTACTTAAGGCCGTATTTTTTATTGAATTTATCCACGCGGCCCGCTGCCGTAACAAATTTTTGTTTGCCCGTGAAGAACGGATGGCATTCCGAGCAAATCTCCACGCGCAGCTCGTCTTTGACCGAACCGCTTTCGAATTCGTTGCCGCATGCACAACGGACGATGACTTTTTTGTACTCTGGATGGATGCCTTGTTTCATCGTTTTCATCTCCTTCCGCCCTGTATCTGATGGAAACAGAGTGATTCGTAGCATGGAACGCTTCATGCTTATGCGCGCCCGCCCGTTTGGCAAGGCGCAGCGCATGGAACAGCCGGGACTCCACCGAAGCGAACCCGGCCGGTGCAAATCACGGATCGCACAAACCAAAAGGCGATAGCCAAAACACACATGTTAAGATTATAACAGCTTTTCTGTCAGTTTGCAACGGGCGATTCGCGGCAAATTCCGCCAACGGCCTACAGACGGAGCGGGCCGCCCTGTTTCCACTCCTGATCGAGCAAGGCGAAAAACTCTTCGTTTGACTTCGTCCGGCGCAATTTGTTCAAAAACCGCTCGATAAAGTCGGGCGAATCGGCCATCGTTTTGCGGATCGCCCACAGCTTTTCCAAATGTTCTTTTGGGATGAGCAGCTCCTCTTTGCGCGTTCCCGAACGGCGAATGTCAATAGCTGGAAAAATGCGGCGCTCGGCGAGCGAGCGGTCAAGATGGAGCTCCATGTTGCCGGTGCCTTTAAATTCCTCGTAAATGACGTCATCCATGCGCGACCCGGTGTCAATGAGGGCGGTCGCCAAAATCGTCAAGCTGCCGCCTTCTTCGATGTTGCGCGCCGCGCCGAAAAACCGCTTCGGGCGATGAAACGCCGCTGGGTCGATCCCTCCTGAGAGCGTGCGTCCGCTCGGCGGAATGACCAAGTTGTACGCCCGGGCGAGGCGGGTGATGCTGTCCATTAAAATGACGACGTCACGCTTATGCTCAACTAATCGCATCGCCCGTTCTAAGACAAGCTCGGCCACTTTAATATGGTTTTCCGGCACCTCATCAAACGTCGAGCTGACGACATCGCCTTGCACCGACCGCTCGATGTCGGTCACTTCTTCCGGCCGTTCGTCAATGAGCAAGACGATCAACTCGACATCCGGGTGGTTTGTGGTGATGCTGTTGGCAATTTCCTTCAGCAGCATCGTCTTGCCAGCTTTCGGCGGCGCGACGATCAACCCGCGCTGGCCAAAGCCGACGGGAGCGATCAAGTCGATGATGCGGGTCGACAGCTTGTCCGGCGTTGTCTCCAGCTTCATTTGCCGATTCGGGTAAAGCGGCGTTAACGCTGGAAAGTGAACGCGCTCCTTGGCGACTTCCGGGTCTTCGCCGTTGACCGCTTCGACATGAAGCAAGCCGAAGTAGCGTTCATTTTCTTTCGGCGGCCGCACTTTGCCGGATACTTTATCCCCGTTGCGCAAATCAAAACGGCGGATTTGGGAAGCGGAAATGTAAATGTCTTCCGAGCTCGGGGAATAGTTGATCGGGCGCAAAAAGCCGAATCCTTCCGACGGAATGATTTCGAGGATGCCTTCCATGAAAAAGAGGCCGTCTTGTTCGGCACGCGCTTTCAAAATCGCAAAAATAAGCTCCTTTTTCGTCAACTTGCTGTAGTATGAAATTTTGTATTGCTTGGCGAGCTCATACAGCTCCTTCAATTTCATGTTTTCTAGTGCTGCTAACGTTAATTCCATCTTGACACCACACTTTGCAAATTTTCCTATTCTCCCATCGTTCGTGTTCGGACGTATTGGTCATCAATTCGACAGGCGAAGGGATTCATTTCGAAGATGATGAAGGCTGAAATGAAATAAAGAAGTAGAATGGCAGAGCTTATTTTTGCATAAGCAACACGACTATTTTACCCTTTTTTCTTCTTTTTAATCAATATTTTTTTGTTTTTCCGAGCCAGGCGCGGCTCCGGCGCCCGGCCGAATGGTAGGATATCATTTGATGACTAAGTTCGGTTTTTTCTTCAAACTGTGCCGCCCTTCGATGAAGCGGACCGTGCCGGACTTGGCCCGCATGACGACGGAGTGGGTGAGGCCGTACGCCCCTTTCAGCCGCACGCCGCGCAACAGCTCGCCGTCGGTGACGCCGGTGGCGGCAAAAATCGCGTCGTCTCCTTTCACCAAATCGTCCATGCGCAACACTTTGTTGACGTCAATACCCATTTGTTTGCACCGCTCGACTTCATCGTCGTTTTGCGGCAGCAGCTTCCCTTGCAGTTCGCCGCCAAGGCATTTCAACGCGACCGCCGCGAGCACTCCTTCCGGCGCGCCGCCCGAGCCGAACAAAATGTCAACGCCGGTATGGTCGAACGCCGTGTTAATGGCGGCGGCGACATCGCCGTCATTGATGAGCTTAATGCGGGCGCCGGCTTCACGCAGCTCATGAATGAGACGCTCATGGCGCGGACGGTTGAGGACAACCGCGACGACGTCTTCAATATCTTTGTTTTTTGCTCGCGCGACCGCCTTTAAATTGTCGATGATCGGCGCCTCAATGTCAATCATCCCGACCGCTTCCGGCCCGACGGCGATTTTCTCCATGTACATGTCCGGCGCATGAAGCAGATGGCCGTGGTCAGCAACAGCGACGACAGCCAAGGCGTTCCATCCCCCGGAAGCGACGATGTTCGTCCCTTCAAGCGGGTCGACAGCGACATCGACGCGCGGGCCATAACCGTTGCCGAGCTTTTCCCCGATATACAGCATCGGCGCTTCGTCCATTTCCCCTTCGCCGATGACGACGGTGCCTTTCATCGGCACGGTGTCAAACACGTCGCGCATCGCCGACGTCGCGGCGTCATCAGCCTCATTCTTTTTCCCGCGCCCCATCCAGCGGGCGGCGGCAAGCGCCGCCGCTTCGGTGACGCGCACGAGTTCCATCGATAAGCTTCGTTCCATCGTCGTTCTCCCCTTCCCCTTTGTCGACTGGACGTTACGCGTTTTTCACTTGCTCGATTTCTTCATCGGTCATTTTTTCGCGCCAAATAGTGGCGCCGATGTCAGACAGTTTTTCGACGAGGTTGCTGTAGCCGCGGTCGATATGCTCGACGCCGGTGATCTCCGTCATTCCTTCGGCCATCAGCCCGGCAATGACAAGCGCCGCCCCGGCGCGCAAATCGCTCGCCTTCACTTTCGCCCCTTGCAGTTTGACGGGGCCGGTGACGATGGCTGAGCGGCCTTCGACTTTTACATTGGCGTTCATGCGCCGCAATTCATCGACATGCTTGAAGCGGGCGCTGTAAATCGTGTCGGTGACGACGCTTGTGCCGTTGGCTTTTGTCAGCAGCGCGGTAAACGGCTGCTGCAGATCCGTTGGGAAGCCCGGATAGACGAGCGTCTTGACGTCAACCGCTTTCAAAACGTCGGTGCCGCAGACGAGAATTTGATCTTCCCCCGTCTCCACGCGCACCCCCATTTCGCGCAATTTGGCCGTCAGCGATTCAACGTGCTGCGGGATGACGTTGTCGACGACGACTTCGCCATTGGTGGCCGCGGCGGCAATCATGTACGTCCCGGCTTCGATCCGATCCGGGATGATGGCATGGCGGCAGCCCGATAATGTTTCGACGCCGTCAATGCGGATCACATCGGTGCCAGCTCCTTTGATTTTCGCGCCCATATTCGAAAGCAATGTCGCGACATCGATGATTTCCGGCTCTTTCGCCGCATTTTCGATAATCGTCCGCCCTTTGGCGCGCACCGCCGCCAGCATGATGTTGATCGTCGCGCCGACGCTGACGACGTCCAAAAAAATGCGGGCTCCGCGCAGTTCTTCCGCGCGCAAATAAATGGCGCCCTGCTCGTTCGTTACGGTGGCGCCCAGCGCCTCAAACCCTTTGATATGCTGGTCAATCGGGCGCGGACCGAGATGACATCCGCCCGGCAAGCCGACAACCGCTTTTTTGAAGCGGCCAAGCATCGCCCCCATCAAATAGTAGGAGGCGCGCAGCTTTTTCACCTTC
Source organism: Geobacillus sp. PK12 (assembly GCF_004123125.1). Taxonomy (NCBI): domain Bacteria; kingdom Bacillati; phylum Bacillota; class Bacilli; order Caryophanales; family Anoxybacillaceae; genus Geobacillus; species Geobacillus sp. PK12. Next base: position 66,806 of record NZ_SDKL01000029.1, on the reverse strand, counting down.
CCATTCGGAAGCGGCATGGACACCATATTCGTTGGGTCGATGACCGCCTCTTTGCCGTCAAACGAAAACGAGCCGCCGATTTCTTCGATCAAGCTTCCTAAAATGTGCACGTCGGAAATGTCCGGCAACCCCTCGATCGTCACCGGCGAATCGGCCAAAATCGCTGCAGGAATCAAAGCGACCGCGCTGTTTTTCGCACCGCTCACTTTGATCGTTCCCCGCAGCCGATCTCCGCCGATAATTTTCATTTTATCCATCGTCGTCTCCCTTCTTTGCTCGGAAGTTGGCTTCACCCCTGGGACGAAAAAGCAAAGCCGGGCGGGCTCATCACGTCCGGCCTGAACGCGGCAGAGCGAGCCCGCTTCACCCAAGAGGCAAACGGCTTACTTTCATTTTTGCCGATTCCAGTCGGCGAGAAACTTCTCAATTCCTTGATCGGTCAGCGGATGGTTGAACAATTGCATCAGCACCTTGTACGGAACCGTGGCAATATGCGCCCCGCGCAACGCCGCTTCCGTCACATGGTGCGGATGGCGGATCGAAGCGGCGATGATTTCCGTTTCAATGCCATGAATGTTGAAAATCTCAGCGATGGTGGAAATGAGCTCTAAACCGTTATGGCCGATGTCATCGAGGCGGCCGAGGAACGGAGAGACGTACGTCGCGCCGGCGCGTGCGGCCAAGAGCGCCTGGTTGGCGGTGAACACAAGCGTCACGTTCGTTTGAATCCCTTTTTCGCTGAACGCCTTGACTGCTTTTAAGCCTTCCGGCGTCATCGGAACTTTGATCGTAATGTTCGGGGCGATTTTCGCCAGCTCTTCTCCTTCCGCGATCATGCCAGCGGCGTCGGTCGAAATGACTTCAGCACTCACCGAACCAGAAACGATCGATGTAATTTCGCGCAACCGATCATGGAACGATACGTTTTCCTTCGCCACGAGGCTCGGATTGGTCGTGACGCCGGCCAAAATGCCGAGTTCATGGGCGTGTTTGATTTCTTCCAAGTTGGCAGTGTCGATAAAAAATTTCATGCTGAACCCTCCTTGTTATTCGTTGCACATGCAAAGGCAGCCGCGCGGCGGCCAAACGCCGCCCGCGAAGCCGATTCATCGCGCTGCTTTTCCGGACGAGCCAAACTCGCGCATTTTGCCGATGACCGTCGCTTTGATGGCATCGCGGCCCGGGCCGATGATTTTGCGCGGATCATAGACGTTCGGGTCTTTCGCGAGCAGTTCGCGGACGACTTTGGTAAACGCCATTTGGTTTTCGGTATTGACGTTGATTTTCGATGTGCCAAGGGAGATCGCGCGTTGAATTTGTTCGGTCGGAATGCCGGTGCCGCCGTGGAGCACAAGCGGAACGCCGGTTAAATCGCGGATTTGCTCCATTTCGGCAAATCCGAGCTTCGGCTCTCCTTTGTATGGGCCGTGCACAGAACCGAGCGCCGGGGCGAGACAGTCGACGCCTGTCCGTTTGACAAGCTCTTCGCACTCTTTCGGGTCGGCGTAAATGATCCCTTCTCCGACGACGTCGTCTTCCTGCCCGCCGACGATGCCGAGCTCCGCTTCGACCGAAACGCCGCGCGCATGAGCATATTCAACGACTTGCGAGGTGATGCGGACGTTTTCTTCAAATGGATGGTGGGAGGCGTCAATCATAACCGAGGTGAACCCGGCGTCAATCGCCGCTTTGCATTTTTCAAAGCTCGATCCATGGTCGAGATGGATGGCGACCGGAACGGTGATGTTCATGTCTTCCATTAACCCTTTGACCATATTGACGACCGTTTTGAATCCGCTCATATAGCGGGCCGCCCCTTCGGAGACGCCGAGAATGACCGGCGATTTTTCCTCTTCGGCCGCCGCTAAAATGGCTTGCGTCCATTCCAAGTTGTTGATGTTGAATTGACCGACCGCATATTTGCCGCGCAGCGCCTCGTTCAACATCTCTTTCATTGATACTAACGGCATGGTTCCATCCTCCTTAGCTGATCGTCGTCTTTGTCGCCATGACGGTGGTTGAATCCATCGGCGCAAAATGCATCTACGTTTATAAGCATATCAACTTGCCGGCAAAACGGCAACATTTCCACCCTTTCATCTCCGAAAGACGACAGCGTCATCCATACTTATTGCTTCGCTTTCTTTGCCAAAGGAAAGCCGCTCATCGATGGCGCTGTCTAGGCGGTAATGTATTTTTTGACGGCAACGCGCAAATCGTCAATATCAAACGGCTTGGCAAAATGCATCAGCGCCCCGAGCTCTTTCGTTTCTTGAATCATATCGAGCTCCCCGTAGGCGGTCATGATGATCACCTTAATATCCGGATCAATCTCTTTCAACCGTTTTAAAATTTCAATGCCGTCCATGCCAGGAATTTTCATATCCAGAAGCACAAGATCGGGGTGATGTTTGCGGGCGATTTCGAGCGCCTGCATGCCGTTGGCGGCCTGATACGTTACATACCCCTCCCGCTGAAACACTTCGTTGAGCAAAATGCGGATGCCATATTGATCATCGACAATTAAAATTTTGTTTCCCACCGTTATGCACCTCTATTCCCTGTTTTCTCCCTATTAATGTTTCGCATTTGGCAAACCCATTTCCTGCTTGCTTTTCTTGTTGTTTGCCGATTTTGTATAATAGCGGCGAAGGGAGGCCGAACCGTGAAAATTTTAACGACGCAAACGATCGGATTGTTGCAAAAAATCGCCGCGGACGAAGAGCTGGCGCTCGAAGACGGGGCGCGTCTGCTCGCTCAGGCCGCCATCGGTGATGGGCGCATTTGGCTGTATGGCATCGGTGAACTCGATGCGGTCGTCACCGCCGCGCTTCTTGGCCCCGATCCGCTGCCGAAAGCCAAACGGCTTGAGCCGACAGCAACCGATGACTGGCAGGAAACGGACCGAGCGCTTCTATTTGCCCGCTTTTCCAATGATGCTGAGGCCATTCGCCTCGCCGAACAGCTGCAGGCGCACGGCGTCGATGCAGTGGCCGTCGCGGCGCTCGTCAAGGATGAACCCGGACTGGCCGATATGGCCACCGTCTTTATCGACAGCAAACTTTCCCGCCCGCTCGTGCCGACCGAAGACGGCCGCCGCATCGGCATGCCGACGATCATCACCGCTTCATTCATCTACTACGGACTGCGCGTGTTGCTCGATGAAATTTTGGCGGAATATGAATAACAGCCGCCATGAAAACGAGCGCTCTCCCGCCGGCTGAAGGCAAAGAGGTATAGAAACCGCCCAAAAAACGGCGCCTGATCAATGGGCATCGTGCTTGACAAGATGAAAAATATCCAAAAAAGAAAGGGGGCTGGACCCAAAAGGCCGTTCTACGGCTTTTTTGGGACAGCCCCTTTTTCGTTACTCTTTCAGCGACGCTCTGACAAACTCGCGGAACAACGGCTGCGGCCGCGTCGGGCGCGAGGTGAATTCCGGGTGGAATTGCGCGGCGACGAACCACGGATGATCCTTGAGTTCGATCACTTCAACCAACCGTCCGTCCGGACTCGTGCCGGAAAAGACGAAGCCGTGCTCTTCCATGATCGGCCGGTATTGGTTGTTGAATTCGTACCGATGGCGATGGCGCTCGTAAATGACTTCATCGCCGTAGGCGGCGTAGGCAAGCGTCCCTTCCTGCAGCTTGCACGGATACAAGCCGAGGCGGAGCGTGCCGCCTAAATCTTCGACATCCTTCTGCTCCGGAAGCAAGTCGATGATCGGATGCGGCGTGTTCGGGTCAAACTCGGACGAATGGGCGCCGGACAACCCGACAACATGGCGAGCAAATTCAATCGAGGCAAGCTGCATTCCTAAGCAAATGCCCAAAAACGGCACGCGCTGCTCGCGGGCGTAGCGGATCGCCTCAATCTTCCCTTCGACCCCGCGGTCGCCAAACCCGCCCGGAACCAAAATGCCGTCCGCATCTTTCAACAGGTCGGCCACATTGTCACGAGTCACATGCTCCGCATTGATCCACTGAATATCAATGTCGGTGTCAAACGCATACCCCGCATGACGGAGCGCCTCCACAACAGAAATATAGGCGTCCGGGAGCTCGACGTATTTGCCGACCAAAGCGATTTTCGTCGTTTTCGATAAGTTGCGCACTTTCTCGACGAGCGCTTTCCATTCGGTCATATCCGCTTCGCCGCAGTTGAGGCGCAAATGTTCGCACACGATTTGGTCCAGCTTTTGTTCTTGAAGCATAAGCGGGACCGCATACAGCGTGTCGGCATCGCGCGCCTCGATGACCGCTTTCGGATCAATATCGCAAAAGAGGGCGATTTTCTCTTTCATTTCCTGCGGCATCGGCATTTCCGTGCGCACGACGATGACGTTCGGCTGAATGCCGAGGCTGCGCAATTCTTTCACGCTGTGCTGCGTCGGCTTCGTTTTCATTTCCCCAGCCGCCTTGATGTACGGCACAAGCGTGCAGTGGATGTACATGACGTTTTCGCGGCCAACGTCGCTTTTGATTTGGCGGATCGCTTCTAAAAACGGAAGCGATTCAATATCGCCGACCGTGCCGCCGATCTCCGTAATGACGACATCGGCGTTCGTCTCTCTTCCGGCCCGGAAGACGCGCTCTTTAATTTCGTTGGTAATGTGCGGAATGACTTGCACTGTGCCGCCGAGGTAATCGCCGCGGCGCTCTTTGCGGATGACGGCGGAATAAATTTTTCCTGTCGTCACGTTGCTGTATTTGTTTAAATTAATGTCGATGAACCGTTCATAATGCCCTAAATCCAAATCCGTCTCTGCACCGTCGTCCGTGACAAACACCTCGCCGTGCTGATACGGGCTCATCGTCCCTGGATCGACGTTAATGTACGGGTCAAACTTTTGGATCGTCACGTTCAACCCGCGATTTTTCAACAAACGTCCAAGCGAAGCCGCCGTAATCCCTTTCCCGAGCGAGGAAACAACGCCGCCCGTCACAAAAATGTATTTCGTCATTTTGTCTTCCCCCTTGCCGAAATTGCGGTAACAGTTTCAGTGTTTGCGAAAGGCGCAAATAAAAAACGCTCCGCTTACCGTACGTAAGGGAGCGATCAATTTGTTCGTTTTCAAGAGCCCAACACACATTGTACCGGGTTCCCCTGGCAAAGTCAAGCGGTTATTCGTCTTCCTCCGGCTCTTCGAGATCGAGCTCTTCATCAAGCGGCGCATCGTCCAGCTCAAACTCTTCATCGCCGAGAATGTCATCGTCAAACGCGACATCTTCATCTAGATCGAATTCTTCATCTTCCAAGAGCTCATCTTCATCAAGCTCGAGCTCTTCCTCATCATATTCATCCAAATCGTCGTAATCGAGATCTCCATCTTCAAGCAGCTCGTCGTATTCATCGTATTCATCGTCAAGCGCTTTTTTCTTCTTCTTCGGCTTGACGATCGTCACCGTTTCGTCTTCTGTCTGGTCAAACGGATACCATGCGCGCAATCCCCAGACGTTTTCTCCAACGCAAATAAACCGGCCGTCGATGTTTAAATCGGTGTAATATTGGGCCAGCCGCGCCTCCACCACTTCTTCCGATATGCCGGCCAGCGCTGCTGCTTCACGAACGAGTTGATCAAACGGCAGCGCCTCCCGCTTGTCAAGCAAAATGAGGTTCGCCAGCTCGACGAACGACATCTCCTGCAATTCCTCCGGCGAGTATTGCTGCTGCAGGCTCAAGTTCAGCACTCCCCTTCTATATTAATGAAACAAATGAATGCAAGTGGAATACATACCATTCATTATAAACAAATTGTCGGGGTTTATGCTACCCATTTGCCGAAAAAAGCAAAGGAGGGCAGCCCTGCGGCGAGGGTGGCCCTCCTTCCGATTCCGACATATCCGTTGTCACAATCACCTTTGTTCACACCGCTCCACTTTTTCCTTACGAAGCCCATTCGTCTTCATCTTCTGGCCTCATCCGCGTTCCGTGCGTTTCGCCTCCAGCGAACCGACAGCCGCTGCCTATCATTCTACCGATCTGCTAAAGTTCAACGGGCCGTTATCCATTGTGATCGAGGCCGTCCATCGAAAGCTGTGAACAACGGAACGCGCTTGAATTACATATTCCGCCGGTATTGTCCGCCGACTTCGTACAAGGCGCGGGTGATTTGTCCAAGGCTGGCGACTTTCACCGTTTCCATCAATTCTTCGAAAATGTTGCCGCCGCTTGTCGCCACTTGCTTCAGCCGTTCAAGCGCCGGACCGGCTTTGTCTTTGTTCCGCTCTTGGAATTCGCGCAAGTTGCGGATTTGCGTCTCTTTTTCTTCATACGTCGCCCGGGCGAGCTGAATGTTGTTCAGCTCCTCTTCTGACGGTGGATTCGGGTTCAAGAACGTGTTGACGCCGATGATCGGCAGTTCACCGCTATGTTTCTTCGTTTCATAGTAAAGCGATTCGTCTTGAATTTTGCCGCGCTGGTATTGCATCTCCATCGCCCCAAGCACGCCGCCGCGGTCGTTGAGCCGTTCAAACTCTTGCAACACCGCTTCTTCGACCAAATCGGTCAGCTCTTCAATGATGAACGACCCTTGAAGCGGGTTTTCGTTTTTGGTCAAGCCAAACTCTTTCGTGATAATGAGTTGGATCGCCATCGCCCGACGGACCGACTCTTCGGTCGGTGTCGTGATCGCTTCGTCATAGGCGTTCGTATGCAGGGAGTTGCAGTTGTCATAAATCGCCAGAAGCGCCTGCAGCGTCGTGCGGATGTCGTTGAAATCGATCTCCTGCGCGTGCAATGAACGGCCGGACGTTTGGATATGGTATTTCAGTTTCTGGCTCCGTTCGTTGGCGCCGTATTTTTCGCGCATGACGATCGCCCAAATGCGGCGGGCGACGCGGCCGATGACCGAATACTCCGGATCGAGGCCGTTGCTGAAGAAAAACGACAAGTTCGGCGCAAAATCGTCAATGTGCATGCCGCGGCTCAAGTAATACTCGACATACGTAAAGCCGTTCGCAAGCGTAAACGCCAGCTGCGTGATCGGGTTCGCCCCCGCCTCGGCGATATGGTAGCCGGAGATCGACACCGAGTAGTAGTTGCGGACGCGGTGCTTGATGAAATACTCTTGAATGTCGCCCATCATTTTTAAGGCGAAATCAGTCGAGAAAATGCACGTGTTTTGCCCTTGGTCTTCCTTCAAAATATCGGCTTGCACCGTGCCGCGCACCGTTTGCAGCGTATACGCTTTCACTTGTTCGTACTCTTCCGGCGTGAGCGGGCGGCCAAGCTCGGCCTCTTTTTTCTCGACTTGCTGGTCAATCGCCGTATTCATAAACATCGCCAGCAAAATCGGAGCCGGACCGTTGATCGTCATCGACACGGATGTGAGCGGGTCGCACAAGTCAAACCCTTTGTACAGCTTTTTCATATCATCAAGTGTACAGACGCTGACGCCGCTTTCCCCGACTTTGCCGAAAATGTCCGGCCGCCAGTCCGGGTCTTCGCCATAGAGCGTCACGGAGTCAAATGCCGTGCTAAGCCGCTTCGCCTTATCTTCTTTGCACAAGTAATGGAAGCGGCGGTTCGTGCGCTCCGGCGTCCCTTCGCCGGCAAACTGCCGTTTCGGGTCTTCGCCTTGGCGCTTGAACGGGAAGACGCCGGCCGTATACGGGAACGAGCCAGGGACGTTTTCTTTATACACCCAGCGCAAAATCTCTCCGTAGTCTTTGAATTTCGGCAAGACGACTTTCGGAATGTCCAAACCGGACAACGTTTTCGTCGTCAGTTCGGTCACGATTTCTTTATCGCGCACTTTCGTGACAAATTGTTTTGCCGCATATTTCGCTTTCGTTTCTTCCCATGTCGCCAAAATGCGCTTCGATTCCGGCGTCAATTTCGCCTCATAATCCGCTTTGAGCGTCTCGAGCGCGCGGATCACGTCTTCCGCTTCGCCCCGTTCCTTCGCCGCTTCGATGGCCCCTTCGATTTGGAAGAGGCGTCGGGCCACCTCGACTTGCTGCTCGGCGCGGCGGTGGTACGAGCGGACCGTTTCCGCGATTTCACGCAAATAGTAGCGGCGCTCGTTCGGGATGATGACATTATGCTTTTCGACATTGGCGACCGTTTTTAAGCTTGTTTTCCAATTCGTTCCTGCTTTTTGATTGATCGTATCCACAAGCGCGACAAAGAGCGTATTCGTGCCTGGGTCGTTAAACTGGCTGGCGATCGTGCCGTACACCGGCATTTCCGAAACATCGCGGTCAAACAGCTGATGGCTGCGCTGATATTGTTTTTGCACTTGTCGTTTTGCGTCTTCTGACCCTTTGCGCTCGAATTTATTAATGACAATCAAATCGGCATAATCGATCATGTCGATTTTCTCAAGCTGCGTCGGCGCGCCGAACTCGCTTGTCATGACGTACATCGACACGTCGCACACTTCGGTAATGGCGGCGTCGCCTTGGCCGATTCCGCTCGTTTCAATGATGACAAGATCAAATCCGGCCGCCTTGACAACCGAAATGGCGTCGCGAATCGCGGGCGACAACTCGGAGCGGGAATGGCGCGTCGCCAAGCTTCTCATGTAAACGCGCGGCGAGTTGATCGCATTCATCCGGATGCGGTCGCCCAACAGCGCCCCGCCCGTTTTTTGCTTCGTCGGGTCGACGGACAAGATCGCGATTTTGATATCCGGAATTTCGTTTAAAAAGCGGCGGACGAGCTCATCGGTGAGCGAGCTTTTCCCAGCCCCGCCTGTGCCGGTGATGCCGAGCACCGGCACGCGCTTCTCGAGCGCCTTCACTTGTTCAATGGCGGCTTCCGCCGCCGCGGCCGCCTCTTTGTTGTCCGCCTCAGCGCGGTATTCGCACAGCGTGATGAGCCGGGCGATCGCCTGCACATCGCCGGACGGAAGCCGCTCCAGTTCATCGGTCACCGTCGTCACGGTCGGAAAATCGCACTCTTCAAGCATGACGTTGATCATCCCTTGCAAGCCGAGGCGTCGGCCGTCTTCCGGCGAGAAAATGCGGGCGATGCCATATTCGTGCAGCTCTTTGATTTCCCGCGGGATGATGACGCCGCCCCCGCCGCCGTAAATGCGGATATGGGACGCCCCCCGCTCTTGGAGCAGGTCGTACATATATTTAAAAAATTCCATATGCCCGCCTTGATACGAGGAGACGGCAATGCCTTGCACATCTTCCTGAATGGCGGCATTGACGATTTCCTCCACCGATCGGTTATGGCCTAAATGGATGACCTCGGCGCCGCTCGCCTGCAAAATGCGGCGCATAATGTTGATTGAGGCGTCATGGCCGTCAAACAAGCTCGATGCAGTCACAAAGCGGACGTGATGCTTCGGACGGTAAATGTGCGCCATCGTTTCTTCTCCCCCTTTTAGACTCGCTGTTTCTCCATAATCCCCTTTAATAAAAACTCGGTTTGCAGTTCGATATATTCATCGAGTGTATACATTTTCCGCAGCACCCAACGGCGGAACGCCCACATTTGCCCAAGAACGACGATGTTGTGGGCGAACAGGCGGATTTCGCTTTCAGAAAGCTGCAACGCCCCGCTCTCAACGCATGCGCGCAAAATATGTTCGAAAATCGCCGCCATATCGAGTTCTTTATTCAACACATACGGCAGCGATTCTTTGCTTAGCGCTTTCACTTCTTGATACATGACGAGCACTTCATCATCGAGTTCATCAACAACGCGGAAATAGTGGGCAATGGCGCGCCTTAACCCTTCGATCGTGCCATGGTGGGCACCGAGGTCTTGTTCCGTCCGCTCCCGCACTTCGTCGTAAATGCGGTCGCACACGAGATAGAGGACGTCTTCTTTCTTGCGGATGTACTCGTACAACGTGCCGATGCTGAAGCCGGACGCTTTGGCGATCTCCCTTGTCGTCGTTTGGTGGAAACCTTTTTGTTTAAACAAGGAAATCGCGCCTTTGATCATCTCATTGCGCCGTTTTTTCACGAGCTTTTCGTCTTTGACCGATGCAATCACTTCCCGTTTTTTCATGTTCGTTGTCTCTCCCCCATTCCCATTTGACGGCGGGGCGCCGCCCCGCCCCATGCCTATCCGTGCGCCCTTTCCCAAAGCGCCAAGCCGCCGTTCAGATCCAAAACCATTGAAATGACGCACAATGTTTCAATCGCGCGCCAACACGAATGAGTGGACGCGCAATGTTTAATTGCGTGTCAACACGAATGAGTGGACACGCAATGTTTAATTGCGTGTCAACACGAATGAGTGGACACGCAATGTTTAATTGCGTGTCAACATGCGCGAAATGACAAGGCGTTGGATTTCTTGCGTTCCTTCGTAAATTTGCGTAATCTTCGCGTCGCGCATAAACCGCTCGACCGGGTAGTCCTTCGTGTAGCCGTTGCCGCCGAAAATTTGCACCGCCTCGACCGTCACTTTCATCGCCGTGTCGCCGGCAAACAGTTTCGCCATGGCGGATGCTTTGCCGTACGGCAAGCCATTCGACTCCAACCATGCCGCTTGATAGGTCAAGAGCCGCGCCGCTTCAATGGCCGTCGCCATGTCAGCGAGCTTGAAAGCGATCCCTTGCTGCTCGATGATCGGTTTGCCGAACTGGACGCGCTGTTTCGCATAGTCCACCGCCGCATCCAGCGCGCCCTGGGCAATGCCGACCGCTTGGGCGGCGATGCCGTTGCGGCCGCCATCGAGCGTCATCATGGCGATTTTAAACCCTTCTCCTTCTTGACCGAGCAAGTTTTCTTTCGGAATGCGGCAGTCTTCAAAAATGAGCTCCGTCGTCGGCGACGAACGAATGCCGAGTTTCTTTTCCTTTTTGCCGAACGAAAAGCCCGGCGTTCCTTTTTCCACGATAAAGGCGCTGATCCCTTTATGCCGCTTTTCCGGATCGGTGACGGCAAATACGACGTAAATTTCCGCTTCGCCGCCGTTGGTGATCCATACTTTCGAGCCGTTTAAAATGTAGTGGTCCCCATCTTTTACCGCACGCGTTTTCATCGAGGCGACATCCGACCCCGCCCCCGGCTCGGACAGAGCATATGCCCCTAGTTTTTCCCCAGTCGCTAAGGCGCGCAAATACTTCTGCTTTTGTTCTTCGTTGCCGAACTTGTAAATCGGCCAGCTGGCAAGCGATATATGCGCGGAAAGCGTCACCCCGGTCGAGGCGCAGACGCGCGACAGCTCCTCAACGGCAATGACATAGGCCAAATAATCGCTGCCAATGCCGCCGTATTCTTCCGGCCACGGAATGCCTGTTAAACCGAGTTCCGCCATTTTGTTGAAAATGCCGCGGTCAAACCGCTCTTCTTCGTCTCGCTCAGCGGCAGTCGGCGCCACTTCGTTTTCGGCAAATTCGCGCACCATTTTTCGCAGCATTTCATGTTCTTCGCTCAATCGAAAGTTCATCGTTTCATTCCCCCGTTTTCCTATATATCCGAAATCCTCGTCCCCCGTGCCAGCGTGATCACCATCTTCCAGATACAGACATAAACTTGTTGGTGAGTTCCCGTTGCACCACAAAACGCCGCAAAAGACAGAGCCCCATGTTTATGCCTCGATCCCTGAAAGCGGCGTTGTTCGGTCTTCCGAAAACCCGGCGCTTAGAGCTATTTCCACCATTTCATTCGATCGCCAATCATGAGCTGGCTGAACACAAGCTTTTCTGCCTCTTTCCTCGAACAAGAACGCCAGCGGGCAAATGCCATTTGCCCGCAAAACGTCCATTGTTCGAGGAGGGCATGCTGTCGCATGCCCAGTCGGCAAGCGAACGGCTTGCCGACTACGGCAGAAAAGCTAGGAACAGAGCCTTCTCATCTAGTTCGGATTGGTTCATCAGCATGCCTGGCACAAATGTTTGCTGATGACGATGCGCTGAATTTCGCTCGTTCCTTCGTAAATTTGCGTAATTTTCGCGTCACGGAACAGCCGCTCGACCGGGTAGTCTTTCGTGTAGCCGTTGCCGCCGAAAATTTGCACCGCCTCGATGGCATTGTCCATCGCTGTTTGTGAAGCGAAGAGCTTCGCCATCGACGCCTCTTTTCCGCACGGCAGCCCTTGCGCGCGCAGCCAAGCGGCGCGATAGACGAGCCATTTCGCCGCTTCCGCCGCCGTCGCCATATCGGCAAGCTTGAAAGCGACGCCTTGCTGCTCGATGATCGGTTTGCCAAACTGCACCCGCTCTTTCGCGTAGGCGACGGCATGTTCGACTGCCGCCTCCGCGATGCCGAGCGCTTGGGCGGCGATGCCGATCCGACCGACGTCAAGGTTGGCCATCGCGATTTTAAATCCTTCCCCTTCCTGACCGAGCAAGTTTTCCGCCGGCACTTCGGCGTCTTCAAACGTAATGGTCACCGTCCGCGACCCGTGCAGCCCCATCTTCTTCTCATCTTTGCCAATCGACATCCCTGGCGTCCCTTTTTCCACAATGAACGCGGAAATGCCGCGGCTTCCGGCTTCTTCCGGATTCGTGCGGGCGAAGACGATGTACGTATCTGCCTCCCCGCCGTTGGTGATGAATATTTTTGAGCCGTTTAGCACATAACGATCTCCACGGCGCACCGCTTTCGTCTTCAAGCTTTTCGCATCCGAGCCGGCGCTCGGTTCAGTAAGGCAAAACGCCCCCAAGTACTCACCTCGGGCGAGCTTTGTCACGTATTTTTGTTTCTGTTCTTCGGTGCCGAAATACAAGATCGGATTCGTGCCGACCGACGTGTGCACTGATAAGATGACACCGACGGTCGGGCTCACTTTCGAAATTTCATGAATGGCGATGATGTACGAAACAAAGTCCATACCCGCGCCGCCATATTGCTCCGGGACAGTGATGCCCATTAGGCCGAGTTCGGCCATTTTCGCTAAAATCGGGCGCGGAAACTCCCCTTGTTCCATGCGCTCGACAAATGGGGCGATCTCCGCCGCGGCGAACTCGCGCACCATTTGCCGCATCATTTCCTGCTCTTCGGTGAAGCGAAATTCCATGAAATGGCCTCCTTCCGATGTCGCTGACACAATGGTGTTTTCAGGCGCTCCTCCGCTCCATGGGGCAGCCAGCAGGCAGCTGAACGATTCTATAGATTTGCCTTATAGGCTGTAAAACAGCGTTCCCGCATGCACCTAACGTGCGGCGTTACGGTCGGCAGACAGCATAGCGGGCGCCGCCCCACGCACATTGCGGCACGCTTCGGCGTTGTCCTGGAGCGACGCCAAGCGGTTTATTCATACGTGTAAAATCCGCGGCCCGTCTTGCGGCCGAGCCATCCGGCTTTCACATATTTGCGCAAGAGCGGGCATGGGCGGTATTTGTCATCGCCGAACCCCTCATGAAGCGTTTCCATAATGTATAAGCACGTATCGAGCCCGATAAAATCAGCGAGCGTCAGCGGACCCATCGGATGGTTCATGCCGAGCTTCATCACTTCATCGATGGCTTCTTTGGTCGCCACCCCTTCGTACAAGGCGTAAATCGCTTCGTTGATCATCGGCATGAGAACGCGGTTCGAAATAAAGCCCGGAAAGTCGTTCACTTCGACCGGCACTTTGCCGAGCTTGCGGGCAACGGCTTCGATCGTTTCATACACGTCATCAGCCGTCGCCAATCCGCGGATAATTTCGACGAGCTTCATCACCGGCACCGGGTTCATAAAGTGCATGCCGATCACTTTCTCTGGCCGTTTCGTCGCGGCGGCAATTTCCGTAATCGGCAGCGACGACGTGTTCGACGCTAAAATCGTCTCCGGGCGGGCGAGCGCATCGAGCTCGGCGAACAGCTTTGTTTTCACGTCCATGTTTTCGACGACCGCTTCAATGACAAGATCCGCTTTGGCGGCGGCATGCAAGTCGGTCGAGCGGGCAAGCCGCGCGAGCGCTGCGTCTTTGTCCGCCGCTGTCATTTTCCCTTTTTCCACTTGGCGGGCGAGCCCTTTTTCGATGTTGGCGATTCCTTTGTCTAACTGCGCCTCGCTAATGTCGTACAAAAACACTTGATAGCCGGCGACAGCGCATACTTGGGCGATGCCTGACCCCATCTGTCCGGCGCCGACGACCATAATCGTTTTGACGTCCATCGTTCCATCCCCCTATAGCAAAATTCGCAAACGCTCTTGTTCGTTTATTGGCTCCATCCTGGGACAACGCAGATCGCAAGCCAGCGGCCGCAGCGCCCAAGGGCGCGGCGGGCCATCCATATCCCCAAACCGCGGCCGCCCCACCGCCAGGCGAACCGCCTCCTGTATGGCGACAACGCCGTCGGGCGGCATGACGCGTCACGCCTCGACGGCGGCGGCCGCGATGACGTGGCAGGCCATTCCTTATACTTCGATTAAGATGGCGTCGCCTTGGCCGCCGCCGCTGCAGATGGCGGCGATGCCGAGGCCGCCGCCGCGGCGTTTCAGCTCATAAATGAGCGTGAGGATGATGCGTGCGCCGCTCGCGCCGATCGGGTGGCCGAGGGCGACAGCGCCGCCGTTGACGTTCACTTTTTCCGGGTCAAGGCCAGCGATTTGGATAGCAGCAAGAGCAACAGCGGCAAACGCTTCGTTTATTTCGAACAAGGCAATGTCGTCGACCGTTTTTCCCGTTTTGCGGAGCAATTCGTTGATGACAAGTCCCGGCGTTTTTGGGAAATCTTTCGCCTCAACGGCGATGGCGGTGTGGGCGACAACAGTCGCGAGCGGCTCAAGCCCCTCGCGGGCGGCGCGCTCCTCGCTCATCAAGACGAGCGCCGCGGCGCCGTCGTTGACGCCCGGGGCGTTGCCGGCCGTGATCGTTCCTTCCGGGTCAAACACCGGCGGCAGTTTCGCCAACGCTTCAAGCGACGTGTCTTTGCGCGGCGCCTCGTCGTGTTCGACGACAAGCGGCTCTCCTTTGCGCTGCGGAATCGTCACCGGAACGATCTCTTCCGCGAGCCGACCGGCTTCGATGGCAGCAATGGCTCGCATATGGCTGCGGTACGCCCACTCATCCTGCGCCTCGCGTGTAATGCCAAGTTCACGCGCTGTATTCCCGCCATAAACGCCCATATGGACGCCGGTAAAACTGCATGTCAAGCCATCATACACCATTAAATCCTTCACCGTGCTGTCGCCCATTCGCAACCCCCAGCGCGCTTTCGGCAGCACGTACGGGGCGTTGCTCATCGATTCCATCCCGCCCGCGACAACGACATCGGCATCGCCTAAGCGGATGAGCTGATCCGCGAGCGTCACGGCGCGCATGCCCGATGCGCATACTTTATTGACCGTCTCGGTGCGAACATGCCACGGAATGCCGGCATGGCGCATCGCCTGCCGCGATGGGAGCTGTCCTTGTCCGCCTTGCAAGACGGTGCCTAAAATGACATGATCGACTTGTTCCGCGCTCACGTCCGCGCGGGCAAGCGCTTCTTTCACGGCAATGCCGCCGAGTTCTGACGCTGACAGCGCTTGCAAAGAACCGCCGAGTTTTCCGAACGGGGTGCGCGCCCCGCTGACAATCACTGTTTTTCCCATATTCCTCTCCCCTTTTCGTTGGATAAGAAAGCGATTACAAAAAAACAGACTGAACGCTCGCTCGATCACGGTGTGAAAGAGAAGGTGTACAACGGTACACCCTCTCCTCTACCCTTATTCACTATTTTAAAAAATAAAAATTGTCTATGCAACTATTTTTACGATGCTGCTTCCTCTTTTTCCTCGCCAAACACCGATTTCGCCAACAATTCAGCGACATCGTACGTCGCAACGCGGTCTTCCACTTCCTTGGCCTTCGTGCCGTCCGACAGCATCGTCAAACAGTACGGACAGCCGGAGCTGATGACGGTCGGATTGACAGCGAGCGCTTGCTCCGTGCGGGCGACGTTGATCCGGTTGCCGGTCGTCTCCTCCATCCACATGAGGCCGCCGCCAGCGCCGCAGCACATTCCTCGCTCGCGGTTGCGCTCCATTTCAACAAGCTCGACGCCCGGGATGGCGCGCAAAATTTTCCGCGGTGCGTCATAGACGTCATTGTAGCGTCCTAAATAGCACGAGTCATGGAACGTAATGCGTTCATTTACCGGATATTTTGGCACCAAGCGCCCTTCTTCGATGAGCTTGGCGAGCAGCTCGGTATGATGATACACTTCGGCCTCGAACCCAAAATCCGGGTACTCATTTTTGAACGTATTGTAAGCGTGCGGGTCGATCGTGACGATTTTCTTGACGCCCGCTTTTTCAAATTCTGCGATGTTGTTCGTCGCTAATTCTTGGAACAAAAACTCATTTCCTAACCGGCGCGGCGTATCGCCCGAGTTTTTCTCCTTGTTGCCTAAAATCGCGAACTTGACGCCTGCTTCGTTCAACAGCTTGGCAAAAGCAAGGGCGATTTTTTGGCTCCGGCTGTCATACGACCCCATCGAGCCGACCCAGAACAAGTACTCGATTTCCTCTCCCGCTTTCGCCGCCTCTTTGACGGTCGGCACATGCACATCATCGCGCAGCTCGCGCCAGTTCTCCCGCTCTTTTCGGTTCAAGCCCCACGGATTGCCTTGGCGTTCGATGTTCGTCATCGCCCGCTGCGCGTCCGGGTTCATCCGTCCTTCCGTCAGGACAAGATAGCGGCGCAAGTCGATGATTTTATCGACATGCTCATTCATGACCGGGCATTGGTCCTCACAGTTGCGGCACGTCGTACAGGCCCAAATCTCTTCTTCGGTGATGACATCGCCGATGAGGCTCGGCATTTCGATCGTCGCCGCCTGCTCGGACGCCGCGGCGAACGCGAGCTGATTGCCCCTTGTATGTTTGAAAGCGAACGCGGGCACCCACGGCGTGCGCGACGTGACGACCGCCCCTTTTTCCGTCAAATGGTCGCGCAATTTTAAAATCAAATCCATCGGCGACAACATTTTCCCCGTGCCGGTCGCCGGACACATGCTTGTGCAGCGGCCGCATTCGACACAGGCGTACAAGTCGATCAATTGCTTTTGCGTGAAATCCTCAATTTTGCCGACGCCAAACGACTCTTGGCTTTCGTCTTCAAAGTTGATTGGCGCCAGCTTCGGTCGCGTCAGCCGGCTAAAAAAGACATTGATCGGCGCCGCGATCAAATGGGCGTGCTTTGATTGCGGCACGTACACGAGGAACGTGAGCAAAATCAACAGATGCACCCACCAGGCAATAAAGAAGAGCACCGCAGCCCCCGTTTCGCCGACCCAGGAAAACGCGGCAGCAATGAGCGAAGCGACCGGCTCGCTCCACGTCGCTTCTTCGCCGTGCCAAATGATGCTCATCCCGTTGCCGAACAACACCGACAGCATGAGCCCGGCGATGAAGATGAGGACAAGCCCAGCTTTCAAGTCGCGCTTTAAACGGACGAGCTTTTCAATGTAACGGCGGTAAAAGGCGGCGAGCACCGCGATCAAAATAAGCAAAGTGACGATTTCTTGGAAAAACGTAAATCCCGCATACAGCGGCCCAAGCGGCAAATGCGCCCCCGGCGCAAGCCCTTTGATGATGAAATCAATCGCGCCAAATTGGACGAGAATAAAGCCATAGAAAAAGACGACGTGGATCAGTCCGCTTTTTTTGTCCTTGAGCAGCTTTTTCTGGCCGAACACGTTGACCCAGATGTTTCGCAGCCGCTCTTTTACTTTGTGGTCAAACTCGACTTTTTTGCCGAGTTTGATGTACATCGCCCGCGTTTTGACGACATATGCAAACAAGTAAATTGCGTAAGCGGTTACAAGCAAAAACGCGAGCCAGTTCACCACCAACAAGGCATTCATCTTCTCTCCCCTTCCCCCGTTTTTCGAGCGAATGTGTTGCCATAACAAAAGAAATTTTCAGAATTCGCTTTATGTCTATTGTACAAATGAATGAGCATTCAGTCAATAACCTTTTTTCATCCCAACCGTGAAAACTTTCCCTTGGCAACGGAGCGATCGCGGGGGAATCATCGATTTGTTCATCCCTCTATAGACTCCCATGACGAAAAACATTCATCAATATGGAAATTTGATTCATTTGGAGTTTGGGTATGTTCACGGTAGATGCAATTTGAAACGTTTTGCGCGTTCTCGGGCACATTAATACATACCGAATCGACATAGGAGGAGAAGATATGGTCGTCATTTCCGTCATTGCCATCGTATTGTTGCTCGTTTATCTTGATGACAAGCTTGGACAGTTCATCTTCCGCAATGGGCGCAAAAAAGTCGTCTACCCGGAGCGGAGAAGCGATATTTCCCTCTATATCAACGGCAGGCATTTATTTTCTGATTACTTCGCTGAACTAGGCCGCGCCCGCGATCATATTCACGTCTTGTTTTACATTATAAAAAATGACGAAACGAGCGCGCCATTTTTCCAGATTTTAAAGGAAAAAGCAGCTGCCGGCGTGAAAGTGCGAGTGTTGACCGATTGGGTCGGCAGCTTTGGACTGCCGAAAGCGCTCATCCGTTCGCTCGAGGAAAGCGGGGTGGAGTTCGCCTATGCCCGAAAGCCGCGCTTTCCGTTTTTCATTTACCGCCTCAACCGCCGCAACCATCGGAAAATTACGGTCATCGACGGGCGGGTCGGCTACATCGGCGGCTTTAACATCGGCCGCGAATACAACGGAAAAGACGCCAACTTCGGCGAATGGCGTGATTACCACTTAAAAGTGAACGGCGAAGGGGTTCACGACTTGCAAGAACAGTTTTTGCACGACTGGGAAGAAGCAACGGACCGGACGGTGCCTGACAAACATCGCTACTTCCCGCCGCTTCCGGCCGGCGCCATTCGCCATCAGCTCGTCGCCACCAACGGCACTGCCCTTGAAGAACAGTTTATCGAGGTCATCCGCCAGGCGAAAAAAGAAATTATGATCGGCAGCCCATACTTCATCCCAAGCCGGCCGCTGTTTAACGAGCTGATGCAAGCGCTTCGGCGCGGGGTGCGTGTGACCGTCCTTGTGCCGCTGAAGGCGGACCATTTATTTGTCAAAGAGGCTGCCTATCCGTACTTTTATCGACTCTTGAAAGCCGGCGCGCGCATTTACCGCTTTTACCAAGGATTTTACCATGCAAAAACGCTCGTCATCGATGAGGAGTGGTGCGACGTCGGCACAGCAAATTTCGATCGGCGCAGCTTGTTTTTAAACAGCGAAATCAACTGCTATGTGTTTGACCGCGCGTTTACCCGCCTCGTCAAACGGGCGATCGAGCGCGATTTGTTGCGCGCCGAGCCGCTGACGGTCGACTTTTGGCAAAAACGTTCGCTTCTTGACCGCGGCAAACAGTCGATTTCCCAGCTCATCTCCGCCTGGCTTTGACCGGTCCGAAGTTCCATTTCCCTCCCAAACAACAGAAGAAGCAAAAAACCCGGCCAGCGCTTCCGGCGGCTTGATGCTGCCAAAATGGCGCCAACCGGGTTTTGTTCCCCGTTTGATCATGCAAGTGCTTACTTCCAAAACACCGTGAACCATTGAAACAACCGCATGCCGAGATACACCCCGACGATGCCGGCGATGCCGGCCAACGCCGGGGGAGCGGGAATCGGCAACCGAAGCAAGGTGAACAAAAAGCCGACAACGATGCCGGTGATGAGCGATAGTACAACTTCTTTCATTTGTTGATCCTCCACCACTGTTTTTCTTTAGAATGCCCAAACAAAAGAGGGAGCAGTCGCTCCCCCTCGTTCGTTTACATTTGTTCCGGCGCTGAAACGCCAATGAGCGCTAACGCATTTTGCAGCGTAATTTGCACCGCCTTGACAAGCGCGAGGCGGGCTTTTGTTTTTTCGATGTTGTCCAGATCAAGCACTTTTTCCGCGTTATAAAAGCTATGGAGCGCGGAAGCCAAATCGAATGCATAGGCGGTGACGCGATGCGGCATCCGCTTGAGCGCCGCCTCGGCGACGACATCGGGGAAATCGCCGAGCACTTTGAGCAGCTCGATTTCCTTTTCCGTTTCCACAAGATGGTGAAGCGCTAAGTCGCCGTCATAGGAAATGTGTTGTTCCTCCGCTTGGCGAAGAATGCTCGAAACGCGGGCGTGCGCGTATTGGACGTAGTAAACCGGGTTTTCATTCGACTGCGACACGGCCAAGTCCATGTCAAAATCCAAATGCGTATCGCCCGAGCGCATCGCAAAGAAATAGCGGACGGCATCGACGCCGACTTCTTCCATGAGCTCGCGCATCGTCACCGCCTTGCCGGTGCGCTTGCTCATTTTGACGCGCTCACCGTTTTGGTATAGGTTCACCATTTGAATGATTTCCACTTCAAGCGCCTCCGGATCATAACCGAGCGCAGCGATCGCCGCCTTCATGCGCGGAATGTAGCCGTGGTGGTCCGCCCCCCAAATGTTGATGAGCTTTTTGAACCCGCGCCGCAGCTTGTCTTGATGGTAGGCGATGTCCGGAAGCAAGTACGTATATGTGCCGTCCTGCTTAATTAAGACGCGGTCTTTGTCGTCCCCAAACGCCGTCGAACGGAACCATGTCGCCCCGTCCTGCTCGTAAATATAGCCGCGCTCGCGCAAAGTGGAAAGCGCCTCGTCGATTTTTCCGCTTTCATAGAGCGATGTTTCCGAATACCAGACGTCAAACGGCACACGGAAGTCGGCCAAGTCTTTTTTGATTTTTTCAAGCTCATAGCGGAGCCCATAGTCGCGGAAAAAGGCAAGCCTCTCCTCTTCCTCCATTTCGACAAACCGGTCGCCGTACTCTTCGGCAAGCTTTTTGCCGATTTCGACGATATCGTCGCCGTAATAGCCGTCCTCCGGCAACGGCATATCGACACCGAGCGCCTGAAAATAACGGGCTTCGACCGATTTCGCTAAATTGTAAATTTGCTTGCCGGCGTCATTAATATAGTATTCACGCGTCACGTCAAACCCGGCTTTCGCCAAAATGTTGCAAAGCGAATCGCCGACCGCCGCGCCGCGGGCATGACCTAAATGCAGGTCTCCGGTTGGATTGGCCGAGACGAACTCGACTTGCACTTTTTCCCCGTTGCCGACGTTCGATTCGCCATACGCTTGTCCCGCCTGCAAAATCGCCGGCACGACCGCCGTCAAATAGCGGTTGTCCATGTAAAAGTTAATAAACCCTGGCCCGGCGATCTCGATGCGGGCGACCGACATGCGTTCGCGGTCAAGCTGCCCGACGATGGCTTCGGCGATCGCCCGCGGCGGTTTTTTCGCGATGCGGGCGAGCTGCATGGCGATGTTCGTCGAGTAGTCGCCATGCGCCTTGTCGCGCGGCACCTCAAGCAGCACATCCGGCAGCTCGTCGGCCGAAGCCAGCCCTGCTCTTACCGCCGCCTGGCGGATTTCTTCTTTCATCTTTTCCTTGATTTGTCCGACAATGTTCACCGCTTATACCCCCTTAAATGTCAACGTCAACGTATGGCGCCCGCTTCGCTCATCGCCTAGCATCAGTTCATAGGAAAGAAAGAGCCGCCCCTTTTTCCGCTGCTCATCATAGTGAAACTCCATGGAGCTCGTTTTGGCCGCCAGCGCCCATCGTCCAAACGCTGTCCCATAATGGCCCGATGTTTCTTGGCGGCGGCGGAACGTTTGCCGCATCTCGACCGCTCCGGAACGAAGGACGGTCACCTCGTCAGGCGCGATTTTCACAATGTTGTTCACCCGCCCGAGTTCGTTTTCTTCGGCAAACTGCAAATAAACGGTTTCCCCTTTTATGTAATACGTGCCATCCGCCTCAAGCACAACCGTCTCTTGGCGCGGACCGTCGCGAATGACAGCCACTTGGCGGAGGCGCGCCGGGATGCCGTTTGTTTCCTTCATATCGATGAACACACCTTTGCGAACAAACAGTCATAATTCATAGTATAATGAACTGTTTCGCTCCATTCAAGAGGGGACAAACCCGATGGCAGATTTCCGCTCCAGTGGGCAAAAAAAGGGACTGACCCAAAAGGTTGTTTTTCCTTAAATAAAACGTACGCTCATATTCCTGCATCTTTTGTCCCACCAAAGAAAAAAGCGCCCCCGCACATTGGCGATTTAGGCGCTTTTTCTCATTTTTCACTTCGCCACCCAGCCAAGCAGCATTTCTCTCACAAGCTTGCTCGCCGTATTGGCCGTTTGTTCGGAATGGTCATAAATCGGTGCAACTTCCACCAGATCGGCGCCAACGACTCGCACGTCGGAGCGGGCGATCTCGTGAATGGCCGAAAGCAGCTCTTTTGACGTAATGCCGCCGGCATCGACCGTCCCAGTGCCTGGGGCATGAGCGGGATCAAGCACATCGATGTCAATCGTCACATACACCGGACGGCCAGCGAGCTTCGGCAACACGGAGCGGAGCGGTTCAAGCACTTCAAACTTGGCGATGTACATGCCGTTTTCTTTCGCCCATTCGAACTCTTCCTTCATGCCGGAGCGGATGCCGAACGAAAAGACATTCGTCGGGCCGATCAAGTCAGCGACTTTGCGGATCGGCGTCGCATGCGACAGCGGCTCGCCTTCGTAATGTTCGCGCAAGTCCGTGTGCGCATCCATATGAATGACGGCCAAATCCGGGTAGTATTCATACACCGCTTTCATGACCGGCCAGGAGACAAGATGCTCTCCGCCAAGGCCGAGCGGAAATTTGCCGGCGTCAAGCACCTTTTTCACGAACTGTTCAATCAGCTCCAAACTGCGGGACGCGTTGCCAAACGGGAGCGGAATGTCCCCAGCGTCAAAGTAGCGGATGTCTTTGAGTTCGCGGTCCAAATATGGGCTGTACTCCTCAAGCCCGATTGACACTTCGCGGATGCGGGCCGGGCCAAACCGCGAGCCAGGCCGGTAGCTGACCGTCCAGTCCATCGGCATCCCGTAAATGACCGCTTCGCTTTCTTCAAAATTCGGATGGCTGCCGATAAACACGTTGCCCGAATAGGCTTCATCAAATCGCATTGCCTGCGCCCCCTTACTTCGTTAAATCCGCGACAAATTTCGGCAAGACGAAACACGCTTTGTGCAATTCTTTCGTGTAATATTTCGTCTCAATGTCATGGAACCGGTCGTCGCTCACAGCGAGCGGGTCGTATTGTTTCGAGCCGAGCGTAAACGTCCAGAGCCCGCTCGGATACGTCGGAATGTTCGCCGTATACAAACGGGTGATCGGGAAAATTTCTTTCACATCGCGGTATACGTTGCGAATCAAATCGGCCTTAAACCACGGATTGTCCGTTTGGGCGACGAAAATGCCGTCTTCCTTCAACGCGTTGGCGATGCCGGCGTAAAACCCTTTTGTGAACAAGTTGACCGCTGGGCCGACCGGTTCGGTTGAGTCAACCATAATGACGTCATACTCGTTTTCGCTTTTGGCGATATGCATAAACCCGTCATCGACTTTCACTTCGACGCGCGGATCGTCAAGTTGGCCAGCGATTTCCGGCAAGTATTTTTTCGAGCACTCGATCACTTTGCCGTCAATTTCCACAAGCGTCGCTTTTTTGACGCTTGGGTGCTTCAGCACTTCACGAATGACGCCGCCGTCGCCGCCGCCGACGACAAGCACGTTTTCCGGATTGGGGTGGGTGAACAACGGCACGTGGGCGACCATTTCATGGTAGACGAATTCGTCTTTTTGCGTTGTCATGACCATGCCGTCTAGAATGAGCATGTTGCCAAACTCCGCCGTTTCGACCATATCAAGTTTTTGGAACGGCGTCTGTTCTGTATGTAAAGTGCGGATGATGCGTGCGGTGATGCCAAAATGCTCCGTTTGCTTTTCGGTAAACCAAAGTTCCATTCGGTAACATCCTTTCTCCGAGCGTTGCTTACTATACAAGTTTTCCTTAGCCAACGAAAAACTAAACATGAAAAAGTATAGAGCAATCTAGCAAAAATGCAAGAGGAACAAGTTTAAAATAAAAAATTTTTTTTCATACTGGTAAGAAAAAGCGGAAAACCTCGCTGGCGAAGCCTTGACAAAAGCAAGGCGGCGCATTCAGCCGGGCGTCCGCCCGCATGTCTAAAACAACGCCAAAACCGTTGAGGTGATGCGCAATGGAACCGATCCCGGGCAGCCGTTTTCGCGGCACGTGGAAATATGTGCGCGCCGCCGTCTTTATCGGCTTTTTTCTCGCCATCTTTGCCTTCGCCGCTCTCGGGAGCTTTGTGTTGTTCGCGAAAATCGAAGGCGCCCCGCCGGTCGCCGTGCCGCAGACGACGATTTTTTATGCCGCTGACGGCAGCAAAATCGGGGAAAGCGACCATGGACAAAAGCGGTACTGGGTTCATCTCGGTGACATTTCCCCGCACGTCATCGAGGCGACGATTGCCGTTGAGGACCGAAAGTTTTACGAACACCACGGATTTGACTTGAAACGGATCGCCGGCGCGGTGCTCGCCAATCTCGAGGCCATGGACAAAGTGCAAGGAGCGAGCACGATCACCCAGCAATATGCACGCAACTTGTTTTTGACGCATGAAAAAACGTGGTCGCGAAAAATCCAGGAAGCGCTGTACACGATCCGCCTTGAAGCCAATTACAGCAAAGAAAAAATTTTAGAAGGCTATTTAAATACGATTTACTACGGCCATGGCGCCTACGGCATTGAAGCAGCGGCTCGCTATTATTTCGGCAAGCACGCGAGCGAGCTGACGCTGAGCGAGGCGGCGATGCTGGCCGGCATTCCGAAAGGGCCGTATTACTACTCGCCGTTTGTCAATGAACAGCGGGCGAAAGCGCGGCAAAAAATCGTGCTCACCTCCATGGTGGAAGCCGGCTACATCAGCCGCGAAGAAGCGGAGCAGGCGTACCGCGACAAGCTCGTCTACGTCCGCCACCGCGAACGAGAGCAGCCTGTGGCCCCGTATTTCCAAGATGTTGTGAAACAGCAGCTGCGCACGAAGCTTGGCCTTGATGAGCGGACGATTGAGCTCGGGGGGCTGCGCGTCTACACAACGCTCGACCGACGCCTGCAGCGAATCGCCGAAGAACAAGTTAAGCAAGTCATCAGTCCCCATTCTGCCATCCAGGCGGCATTGGTGGCCATGGATCCGCGCACAGGGGAAGTAAAGGCGCTCATCGGCGGACGCAACTACGAAGAGAGCCCGTTCAACCGGGCCGTGCAGGCGGAACGCCAGCCAGGGTCGACATTTAAGCCGTTTTTGTATTACGCGGCGATCGAGCAAGGATTCACCCCATCGACCCAACTGCGCAGCGAGCTGACGACATTTACGTTTAACGGCGGCCGATCGTCGTACACCCCCCATAATTACAATGACTACTATGCCAACGGCCCGATCACGCTCGCCGAGGCGCTCGCCGTATCCGACAACGTCTTTGCGGTGAAAACGCTCCAGTTCATCGGCGCCGACAAACTCGTCGACACAGCGAAAGCGCTCGGCATCACAAGCAGATTGAAAGCAGTGCCGTCGTTGGCGCTCGGCACATCGCCGGTGAAAATGATCGACATGGTCGCCGCGTACAGCACGCTGGCCAACTACGGCAAACAAACCGAACCGGTGTTTATTCAAAAAGTCGTGGATGCAAACGGAAACGTGCTATATGAACATAAGCCGGAGAGCCGGCAAGTGCTCGACCGCGACGCGGCGTTTGTGACGACCCATTTAATGACCGGGATGTTCGACCCAAAGCTTAACGGCTATACAACCGTCACCGGGCAGTCCATCATCGATGACATCACGCGTCCGTACGCCGGCAAGTCGGGAACGACGAAAACGGACAGTTGGATGATCGGGTTCGCCCCGCAACTTGTCGCCGGCGTCTGGACCGGCTACGACCGCGGGGAAACGATGGATCGTCCTGCCGAAAGGCAATATGCCAAACAAATATGGGTTCACTTTATGGAACAAAGCCTCGCCGGCGAACCGAAAAAATCGTTCAAACCGACCAAAGGCGTCATCGGCGTCTACATCGACCCGCAAAACGGCAAGCTGGCCACCGACTCCTGTCCGGTGAAACGAAAAACGTACTATCTCATCGGTACAGAACCGACCGACTATTGCACCGACCATTTGGAAAAGAAAAAGAAGAAAAAAGAAGACGGAAAAAGCTGGTTCGAGAAATGGTTCCCATGGTTTTAAACAAGAAAATCCCCTGCGTTTGCCCGCAGGGGATTTTCTTGTCCTAGTTTTCCTGTGTTATACATGTAGATTTAGTTTATCCTTTTTTCCAAACGAGAACAAGCCCTTGCCCATATCTTTTCACAAAACCGTCACATTTCCACTTCCAAATCTTGTTTCAGCTTGTCGCTCGAACGGTTCCACATCCCAATGTCGTGCCCTTTCAAAAAGTCGGCGAGCACCCGTTTTGATTTCGCGTCCATATGATCGACAATAATGTGCCGCTTTAGCGATTTATCGAGCCGGTTCACATGTTCCGGCAATAACTTATAGCCGCGGCGCGCCTCACGGTCGATCGTCATTTCGCACGCCGTCACCCCGGCGTAATACGGGCCGTCTTCACGGCGCTCGATCGTCACCCAGACGATCCAATACGGCTTGCCGTTTGGCACGGCGGAACGGTCCGGCAAAAACTTGATGCCGCGCTCAACAGAGCTGCGGGCATGCATCGCCCCCATATCGACGAACGCTTCGCCCGCTTCGACGTCAATGATGACCGGCGAAACGTTTTCTAAGCTCAACGCCCCGGCGCCAAAGCCGCGGTGCCCGTCGGTCGGATCGTCTTTGATGATATTAAAGCCGATGTTTTTTTTCTTTTTTTGCTCCATTCCGCTTGTTCCTCCTTCCTTACATAAACAAATTGGCGACCAACGACTGCAAATTTTCCAATACAAACGGCAGCGCCACTTGAAACACCGGCTCAATCGTATATCGGTCAAGCGGCGTGAGCACAAGGATAAGAAAAATGAGCGCCCCGTAGTTTTCCCATTGCGTCATTTTCGCCCGCAGCCCATCCGGGGCCAAGTCTTCAATAATACGATACCCATCAAGCGGCGGAAACGGCAATAAATTAAACACAAACAAGACAGCGTTCAAGCTGATAAAAATTTGGAAAAACAGATCAAACCCGGCCGCAAACCAATCCGGCAGCGCCCGCATGATGCCGAAATCGATCATCGCGTACCAAATGACAAATCCAAGCGCGGCAAGCACGAGGTTGCTCAGCGGTCCGGCAACTGACACGAGAATGCCGGCAAGGCGCGGATTTTTGAAATAAAAGCGATTGACTGGCACCGGGCGCGCCCAGCCAAACCCAGCGAGAAAAATCAGCAGGGTGCCAAGCAAATCCAAATGGGCAAACGGTGACAATGTCAGCCGTCCCTCGTTTTTCGCCGTCGGATCGCCGAACTTGTAGGCGACGTATGCATGAGCGAACTCATGCACGGAAAACGCCAGCGCCAGCGTCAACAGCACGTACGGAATTTCGCTTAACGAATACGGCAAAATGTGTTCCACTTGATTAACTCCTTTTCCCCTGTATTCACTATCCTTAGTATACATGATTTACCGCCAAAAGTGGACTGAACTTCACGGTTCCATGGTATAATAAGCGCGACAGCACTCGACAAGGAAATGGGGGAATGATGATGCCGTATGTCACGATCAAAATGCTCGCCGGCCGCACGGATGAGCAAAAGAAAGCGCTGGTGGAAAAAGTGACCGACGCCGTTGTAGAGACAACCGGGGCGAAAAAAGAGAGCGTTGTTGTGTTCATCGAGGAAATGACGAAAGACCATTACGCCATCGCTGGAAAACGGCTGAGCGATGCGGAGTAACAAACGGGGGCGCCATCGGGCGTCCCCGTTGCTTTTTGGAATAAAAACGAATATTATTATAGTTGTCTTTCATATTGTTCGCCTTTAGGAGGTTGCCTATGATTCGTCTTCCGCACCATGCCAGCAATCGCAAAACAGAGTTTCTCGCTGGACTGACGACTTTTTTCACCATGGTGTACATCATCGTCGTCAATCCGGTCATCTTATCAGACGCCGGCGTCCCGTTTGAACAGGCGTTCACCGCCACCGTCATCGCGACCGTCGTCGGCACGCTGTGGATGGCAATATTCGCCAACTATCCGATCGCCATTGCCCCCGGCATGGGGCTGAACGCGTATTTTGCCTATTCCGTCGTCGGCTCGCACGGCGGCATTTCGTACGAAACCGCGTTTTCCGCTGTGTTTGTCGCGGGATTGCTGTTTTTGTTGCTGTCGCTCACCCCGCTCCGCAGCAAGCTGATCGAAGTGATCCCCGACAGCTTAAAACATGGCATCACCGCCGGCATCGGGCTGTTTATCGCCTTTATCGGCCTGCGGCTGACCGGAATTATCCAAGCCCATCCGCAAAATTTGGTCGCGCTTGGCAACTTGCATGCCCCGTCGGCCGTGTTGACGCTCATCGGCCTGGCGGTGACGCTCGTTTTCATGATGCGCGGCGTCAACGGCGCGCTCTTTTACGGCATGGTCGCGACCGGCGTCATCGCCTACGCGACCGGGCAGCTTCACTTTGACAAAGGTATCGTCTCGCTGCCGTCGCTTCCAGAAGGGCTGATCATTACCAATCCATTCGCGGCCATCGGGGACGTCATCGGTCATAGTTTGTACGCGGTCGTCTTCTCCTTTTTGCTTGTCACGCTGTTTGATACGACCGGCACAATGATCGGCGTTGCCCAGCAAGCCGGGCTGATGAAAGGAAACACGCTGCCGCGCGCCCGCGAGGCGCTCTTGGCCGACTCGGTCGCGACGACCATCGGCGCCATGTTTGGCACAAGCCCGACATCGGCGTACATCGAGTCGTCAACCGGCGTCGCCGCTGGCGGACGCACCGGCTGGACGGCGCTCACCGTCGCTGTACTGTTTGTCATCGCGGCCTTTTTCAGCCCGCTGGTTGGCGCGGTCGCCGGGTTATCCGCCATCACCGCCCCGGCGCTCATTATCGTCGGAAGCTTGATGATCAGCAACATCGCCCATATCAATTGGCGCGAACTGGACGAGGCGTTCCCAGCCTTTCTCATCATCTTAAGCATGCCGCTCACCTCCAGCATCGCGACCGGCATCGCGCTCGGCTTCATCTCGTACCCGCTCTTAAAAATCGCCCGCGGCCGCTGGCGCGATGTGCCGTTGCTGCTGTATGTGCTTGCCGTGCTGTTCTTTTTGCAGCTGGCGTTTTTGCCGCATTAACCAAAAAGAAGAAGGAGGTGTCCCAAAAGGATCGGGACACCCTCTTTCGTCTCATATATACGCACTAACCGCTTCTTTCGCACTATATTTTGTGTCTATCCTGAAGACAGACGGCCTTTTGGGTCAACCCCTTTTCGTCTATGGCCAACTGATGATACGTTGAAGCAGCTTTTTCCGCCCGCCTACACGCGGGCTTTGTTGTGGCATCGGCTGCGCAGCGCCTCAATGTACGCGTACGCCTCCTCGATTTCTTCTTCCGTATAGCGCTGCTTGCTTTTTAACACCGCAATTTTCTCTTTCACTTCGTCTTTCGGCAAATGTTCAAAATAAAGCACGGTGGACACAAGTTCCAAAAAACGGGCATTTTGTTCGTTCATCGCTTGCATGCACTCCGCCAAGCCCGGCATGTCCCAGTCATAATGGCGCAAAAACTGTTCGCCCGCTTCGGTCAATGTATAGCGATATTGCATATAACCGCTCTTTTTCTCTTTCACTTCATGCAAAAAGCCGAGCGCGCACAGCTCTTCGATGCGGCATGTCAGCTCTTCCGAATACGGGCCGTAAAAGTGGAAGTCAAACTTCTCATAAAACGGAAAGTCGAGCTTTTTCGCGATGTAGATCATTTTTTGCAGCTTTTTGCGGCCGGCAATTTCCCCGGCGGCCGCCAACGCCTTCATTACTTTCGCATGCTCTGTGAGCACTCTCCGTCATCTCCTAACCCTTTAAAATTTCCATAATCTTTTTCTTCACTGTCCGCTTCGTCGACAAGTCTTCCAGGAAATCAGCTGGGAAATACAGCTTATGGTCGGTGCGCCGTTTCCCGGAAATGGCGTCAACGAGCACCGATTCGCGCGACAGCTCGCGAAGCTCCCCGTTTGGCATCAACAAATAAATCGGAAGGCGCTCGCCTTCCTCGCCCGGCCGGTAAAAGTCATACGGCAAATCCGAGGACGAATCGACGACCAAGTAGTAGTCCGGGTCGATGCCCGCTTTTTTAAACAAACCGGTCAGCTCAATGAGCTTCTCCATTTGCTCGTTCGTCGGATGGAACTCCGTATATTTGAACAGGCGGCGGCGGACAAACCGCTGGCACAGATCGCTTAAAATCGGATCCCGTTCGTATTGCCATTGCTGGAAGTAAAACAAGATGACTGCCTCATCCAGCGCCAAGTAATCGCCAAGCGACACATTGCCTGCAAAAAACGACAAAAAGTGGACCGGCTTCGTCTGAAAACGATACCCCTCTTCATACAGCTTTTTCGCCCGATGCAAAATTTTCGTTAAAATGACTTCCGCACTGCGCGTCACAGGATGGAAATACACTTGCCAATACATTTGGTAGCGGCTCATAATGTAATCCTCGACCGCATGCATGCCGCTTCGTTTGATGACGACTTGGTCTTCGCGCGGGCGCATGACGCGCAAAATGCGCTCCATGTCAAAATAGCCGTAGCTGACGCCGGTGTAGTACGCATCGCGCAGCAAATAATCCATCCGGTCGGCGTCAATTTGGCTCGAAATGAGGCTCACCACAAGCTTGTTCGGGTACGTTTTGGCGATCACTTCCGCCACTTTTTGCGGAAAATCGTCGCCCACTTCGCGCAAGGCGGCGTTCACTTCTGTATCGCCTAAAATGATGGCCTGTGTAAAATCTTCGTGGTCGAGGCGAAACACCTTTTCAAATGAATGGGAAAACGGGCCGTGCCCTAAATCGTGCAAGAGCGCCGCGCATAGGCAAAGAAGGCGCTCGCTATGATCCCAATGATCGCGGCCGACAAACACGTCGTCAATGATGCGGCGGATGATTTCGTAAACGCCGAGCGAATGGTTAAACCGGCTGTGCTCGGCGCCGTGAAACGTCAAATATGTCGTGCCGAGCTGCTTGATGCGGCGCAGGCGCTGAAATTCTTTTGTGCCGATCAAATCCCAAATCACTTTGTCGCGAACATGTATGTATCGGTGCACCGGATCTTTAAACACTTTTTCTTCGTCAAGCTGCCCGCCGGAATACATCGCATCCTCCTCTTCCGTCTCCAACATACATCTATTATACGCCGTTTCTTTTGGCAAAGAAATAGTTGACTTTTTTCTCCGTCTTTCTCCATTATTGACGGAAAAAACAAAAAATCACCTTCTTTCGGCAAAGAAGGTGATTCGTCACCGTTTTTTCAGCTTTTCAGCCACTTTTTCAATCAGCTCATCCTCCGTCAGCGCTGCCACCGGGCGGTTGTTGACGAAGGCGAACGTTTTTTTCCGCCCCGGACCGCAATACGACTGGCAGCCGATTTTAATGACCGCATCCGGATCCAGCTTTTTCAAACGCGGAATCAATGTTTTTAAATTCGGCGCCTTGCAGTCGTCGCAAACGCGAAACTCATTTGCCATTATGCGTCATCCCTTTCTGCAGCGTTTGCTTTGTGTATTCTACCGCTTCCCGAAGAAAATTGCAAGTTTGCGGCCTTTCATTCTTTCAACTTGTCAATCCTGTAAACTTGCAACGTATAAATTCATTTTATTTTGTCCATGCTTTTACTAGCATTGAAAGAAGGAGTGGAGAACAGTGAAACAACGGCAAGACGCTTGGACGGAAGAAGACGATTTATTATTGGCGGAAACGGTATTGCGCCATGTGCGTGAAGGGAGCACCCAACTCAACGCCTTTGAAGAAGTCGGCGACAGGCTGAACCGGACATCGGCCGCCTGCGGCTTTCGCTGGAACGCGGTCGTCCGCCATCGCTACGAAGAAGCATTGCAGTTGGCAAAAAAACAGCGAAAAGAACGGCAACGGCTGCTCGCCAAACAAGGCGGCGCGAAAAAGCGGCGTCTGTACGAGCCGCCGATGCCATCACTCGAGGAGCTGGGAGAGGTGATGCAGCTGCCTGCCGTCATCCCATCCTCCCCGCCGCAACAAGTGACGCTGGATCAAGTGATCGCTTTTTTGAAAACGTTCCAATCCCATGAACGGAAACGGGAGACGCTGATCAAAGAAAACGAGCGGCTGCGCCGCGAAATTGAAGAATTAAAGCAAAAAAATAAAGAGCTTGAAGAAAAGGTTGCGAAATTAGAAGAAAACTCGTCAACGGTGCAAGAAGATTTCGAGACGCTCGTGAAAATCATCAACCGAGCGCGCAAAATGGTGTTAAAAGAGGAAGAAGAGCGGGGGCTGACCTTCCGTATGGACCCGAACGGCAACTTGGAAAAAATAGCAGAATAAACAAAATGAGGATGCCCTATCCATGGCTGCGCCTTGATCGCACTCTCTCCGGTGCGGCCGAGACACGGGGCATCCTTTTTGTCCGCCGGCGGCGTCAGGCGATGAACGCAGGCTCTTCGCCTGCCGCCGGACGGACTGCTTCCCTTACTCCCCTGCTGAAAGCGCACCGCTGAGCGCCGTTTCATTCCGTTCGACGATGCGCGCCCAATACTGCTCATACCAATTCCATTCGCCGTTCTCGAGGGCAGACGAATACAGCTCGCCGCCAAACGACTGCAGCGTGCGCCAAAGGGCGACAAGCAGCTCATCGATCGACAACTCGCAGCCGAGAAGCTCAGACAGCGACGCCATGACAGTTGGGACAACATCGGGGTAGGCGAATTTCGTTTTCTCTCCTTGGCGGCCGAGCTCATAAAAACGGCGAATAAGCTCAGCCCGCGCGGCTCCGCTCCCGTTGACGCAAAGGTAGATTTGCACGGCAACGCCGCCGCGCACGCGCCGTTGCGAAATGCCGGCAAACTTTTTGCCGCCAATGCTCAAGTCATAGCTCCCCGGGCAATACGAACCGACGATTTCCCCCGCCTCAACGCGGGCGCCGTATGAGGCAAGCATGGCGGCCATGAGCGCATACATCGCCTCATACCCTTGCTCGATGGCAATCGTGTTTTTCGTTTCCGGAAAAATGAGCGAAATATTCAACACCCCGCTGTCAAGGACAACGGCCAACCCGCCGGAATTGCGGACGACGACGCGATACCCTTCCTGGCGCAAAAACGAAATGGCCTCATCGATGTACGGAAGCTTCGTATCAGCGGCGCCTAAGACGACGGTATTCTCATGCACCCACGTGCGGACGACCGCATCCGACTGTCCCGCGCCAACCGCGGTGCATAATGCATCATCGATGGCAAACGATTGTTTCGCATCAAACAGCGGACCGAAATGCGACTGGTCGATGACCCGCCATTTCGGCTGCCGCAGCAATTCATGGCTCATCGCAGCAAACCCCTTACGTTGAACGTTCCGCTCTCATTATACCACATCAAATTGGAACGATTACGGCCAGTGAACTACCCGCCACCTACGCTTCGCTTAGAGGTGGAGGCTTCAAGCGACTTGTGCGTGTTCGCCGAACGGTAAGCCACACACAAGAACCCTTTACGCTTCCCTTCGTTCCGAAGGTGTCCGTTCTAGCCATATTCTATCCTATTCGTTGGCNNATCTCCCACCTACTCACTGGGTTACACCCTTCGCGTTCCTTGAGATGGAAGACTTCTTTCGGAAATCCGTTAAAAAAGAAAGCGGCTAAACAGCAGCCAGCCGCCTTCTTTGACACGAATCCATGCATGAAACAAGAGATCGCCCATTCTTTGGCAAAACGAACCGGTTCCGACTCCTCTTGCTCAGTTCGCCGCCTCTTTACTCCCCAAGCGACTGCGCCGCGGTGATGAGCGCGAGCTTGTAGGCGTCTTCGGCGCTGCATCCGCGCGATAAGTCGTTGACCGGCTTGTTCAGCCCTTGCAAAATCGGGCCGACCGCTTCAAAGCCGCCAAGGCGCTGGGCGATTTTGTAGCCGATGTTGCCCGCCTCAAGGCTCGGGAAAATAAAGACATTTGCGTCCCCTTGAATGACCGAGTCCGGCGCTTTCTTTTTCGCCACCTCTGGCACAAACGCGGCGTCAAATTGAAACTCACCGTCAAGGATCAGATCCGGCGCCATTTCTTTCGCCAACCGCACCGCCTCAACGACTTTTTCCGTCTCCGGCGACGAGGCCGACCCTTTCGTGGAAAAACTTAACAGCGCTACGCGCGGCGTAAGGCCGAACATTTTGGCCGTCCGGGCGCTCTCGACCGCGATTTCAGCCAAATCATGACTGTTAGGAGCAATGTTGATGGCGCAATCGGCAAACACATATTTTTCGTCGCCGCGCACCATGATGAACACGCCGGACGTTTTGCCAACGCCTGGCTTCGTTTTAATGATTTGCAAGGCTGGTCGGACCGTATCCGCCGTCGAGTGGGCCGCCCCGCTGACGAGGCCGTCGGCCGCTCCCGTATAAACGAGCATCGTACCGAAATAGTTTTCATCGAAAAGCAACTCGCGCGCCGTTTCTTCTGTCACTTTCCCTTTGCGCCGCTCCACAAACGCCGAAACTAGCTCATCAAACCCGCCGTAGCGGCGCGGGTTGACAATCTCCACCCCTTCAAGCGGCAAGCCAAGCGCCGCCGCTTTCACCCGCACAGCTTGCTCATCGCCAAGGACGATCGGCTGAAGCACTTGCTCCGTCGCCAAACGGCTCGCCGCCGTTAAGATGCGGTCATCGGTTCCCTCCGGAAACACGATTTTTCGACCCGTATCGGTTACTTTCGCTTTTAATGCCGTAAATAAATCGGTTGTCACGATTCATGCCTCCTTCACGGTTGGCCCGCCTGTCTCCAGGCATCAGCCTTTCTCTACATTAAGCATACCGCTTCGATACGAAAACGCAACGATCGTAAGCCCGTCCAATCAATAATTCACCTTTTGGAACAATTCAGTATCTTTTGCTTTATGCACGGACACCCGCTTTTTTGGCCAAACTATGATATAGTGGTACTGTACAATTGATTGAATAAAGGAGTGACGATGATGAGCGAAGCGGCCCAAACGTTGGACGGTTGGTATTGTTTGCACGATTTCCGCACGATCGACTGGAGCGCGTGGAAAACACTTCCAAACGAAGAGCGCGAGGCAGCGATCAGTGAGTTTTTAGCGCTTGTCGACCAATGGGAGACGACGGAAAGCGAGAAGCAAGGAAGCCATGCCGTCTACACGATCGTCGGGCAAAAAGCCGATATTTTGTTCATGATTTTGCGGCCGACGCTGGATGAGCTGCATGAAATCGAAACAGCGCTTAACAAAACGAAACTCGCCGACTATTTATTACCTGCGTATTCGTACGTTTCAGTCGTGGAGTTGAGCAACTACTTGGCGTCCGGCAGCGAAGATCCGTACCAAATTCCAGAGGTGCGCCGCCGTTTGTATCCAATTTTGCCGAAAACGAACTACATTTGCTTCTATCCGATGGACAAGCGGCGCCAAGGCAACGACAACTGGTACATGTTGTCGATGGAACAGCGGCGCGAACTGATGCGCGCCCACGGCATGACCGGCCGAAAATACGCCGGCAAAGTGACGCAAATCATCACCGGGTCGGTCGGCTTGGATGATTTTGAATGGGGCGTCACCTTGTTTTCGGATGATGCGCTCCAGTTCAAAAAGCTCGTCTATGAAATGCGCTTTGATGAAGTGAGCGCCCGCTTTGGCGAGTTTGGTTCATTTTTTGTCGGCACTCGCTTGTCGGTGGAAAAAGTTCCTTCGTTCTTCCATGTATAAAAAAGAGGGGCCCAAACGCGGCAGGGCCCCTTCGCTTATTTTCCTGTTCTTCAAGCAACCGGCGAGCTCCTCCCCCTGAAAGGTCAGCCAAACGAGCGATTTCTTCCGCCGTCATCCCTTTGCACATCATGTTACGGGTCTTTCTTGCGCAACGGGTTTCCCTTTTTGGTCAACCTCCCCTGTTTCTGTCATATCCAGCCCAACTGCCCCATACATATAAATCAGAAATTCCTCCGAGAAATCGTCTGTCTGTCTGTCACCATTTTCCTGTTCCATCAATAGCCTATTACTGTCGAAATTCACAACGACTGAGGTGACGATATGGGTCAGATCGCTCCCTCCATTGTAGCCCACACAGAAGAGGAAGTGAAGTTGTTGGCTCGGCTCATGCGAGCCGAAGCGGAAGGAGACGGGCGGCTTGGGATGCTCATGGTCGGCAACGTCGGCGTCAACCGCGTCATCGCCGACTGCCTTGACTTCCGCGGCATCCGCTCTATCCGGCAAATGGTGTTTCAAAGCCCGGGAGGCTTTGAGGCGGTGCAAAAAGGGTACTTTTACCAACGGGCGCGCGAAGTGGACATCGGCCTAGCCCGCCAAGTGCTCCGCGGTTGGCGCTACCACCCAGCGACAAACGCCCTTTGGTTTTTTAAACCACCTGAAGGTCAACCGTGCCCACCGCAATGGTTTGGCCAGTGGAACGTCGGCCGCTACAAATCGCATTGCTTTTTTGCACCGACTCCATCCGACTGCCCACGTGTCTATTCTTAATATTGAGGAGGGTTCTTTATGCCGAACAATCCAGAAAATCAATTTTATCCACTTGATGAGGAGCAACAATCATTTTATTATTCGCCGTTCGGTCAAGAACGGCAACAACCGTATGCATCCTATCCATACGGCTATCCGTATCCGCAGCCGTACTATCCGGCGGCGTACCCGTATTATTACTATCCGCAAGCGGCTGCCGCTCCAACGATGACACCGGCGACAGCCGCCGCTCCGACGTTCGGTTTGCAGGCGCCGACGTTTACGGCCCCGACACCGATGCCGACCACCACCGGCCCATCGATTCCAGGGATGCTGCCGATTGAAGAATCGTACATTGAAAACATTTTACGGTTAAACAAAGGAAAAGTTGCCACTATCTATGCGACGTTTGAAAACAACCGTGAGTGGAATGCCAAGGTGTTTCGCGGCGTCATTGAAGCGGCTGGACGTGACCATGTCATTTTAAGCGACCCACAAACAGGCACACGCTATTTGATCCCGATGATTTACCTCGATTACGTCACGTTTGAAGGAGAAATCGCCTACGAATATCCGTTTGCCGGTGCTACAGCCGCAACACCGCTTGCTACGTATTCTCCACGCTAAACGGAAAAACTGTCTTTTGACAAGAAGGTTGCCGATGGCAACCTTCTTTTTTTGGTTGACGTGATGGCCATCACAAGCTGCTACTACACGGCCTTATATAATGGTGGTAAATGACACAAAAGAGGTGTCTACTGATGGTTTGGACGTCGCGTGATTTCCTGCTGGGGGTACATCTTATCGCGGCGATCATGTGGGTGGGGGGCGTGGCATTCATCGGCTGGGCAGTGTATCCAGCCTCCCAATTCATGCCGCCTCTTGAGCGCCGGCAATTTTTCCGCTCGCTCATGCAGTGGTCGCATCGGCCGCTCGCCGCGGCAAGTGCCGTCGTCATCGCCACTGGCATATGGCTTGGCACAGCCGCCGGACCGATCAACCGTTGGGCAGATGTATGGCAGACCGCCTATGGCCGTGTATGGCTGACCGCCCTTCTCACAGGCATCGCAACGCTCGCTTGGGGGATGTTCGTCGGCTACCGCAAGGCGATGACGGTGTTTTCCAATGAAGACCTTTGGCGCCAAGCCAATGGCGGTGACGATGCGCCGTTAAAAAAAGCGATGACCTCGATCATTGCCGTTCAGTCGGTCGAAGCGGCCGGATTTGTCGTGCTCATCGTATGCATGCTTTTACTCTCCTAACGGAAACGAGGGGTTCGCATTGCGATATGAACATCGTGAAGAAGATCGGCATTGGGTTTACCGTTTTTCATGGCTTCACTTAATGCGCCCGCCGACATGGAGCGGAACGATCAGCCCTGTGCTGGCCGCCACCGCGCTGGCGGCGAAAAAGGGCGCCGTTCGGATCGAGGTGCTGCTGGCGATGTTAGCCGCCTCTGTGCTGATTCAGTCAGCCGTCAACATGCTGAATGACTATTTTGATCGGTTGCGCGGCCAAGACGATGACAAATGGACGAACGGGCATGGCCATGGACCTGCCCATCGCTCGATCCCTGCCGTTGCTGGCGCCATGCTGGCCGTCGCGGTTGCGTTAGGCGCGTACTTGGCGTGGCAAAGCGATCCAGCCATCGCGTGGATCGGCGCCGCAGCGATCATCTGCGGGATCGCCTACTCAGCCGGGCCGCGTCCGCTCGCCTCGCTCGGTTTAGGTGAGTTGACCGCCGCCGTTTGCATGGGGCCGGTCGTGACCGCACTCGCTTATGCCGTACAAGGGCATGTTCCAGACACCGCTCTGTTTGCCTTGTCCATCCCGTTCGCCTTGCTGATCGCCTCGATGATTTTGACAAACAACATCCGCGACATCGAAAAAGACCGGCCGTTTCGCCGCACATTAGCCATCCGGCTCGGACGGAACAACGCCGTGCGCCTTCTCGGGCTTCTTCTCGTCTCCGCCTACTTGTCCATTGCTGCTTTGATCGTTTGGCATATCGTTCCTTTGCTTGCCGCGGTCACAGGGCTCGCGATGCCGCTTGCCATCCGGCTTCGTCTCTGTTTCCGCCCCGGCGCTAGTCGAACCGAGGAAAGAAGCGGCATGAAATGGGCCGCCCGCCATCATTGGGCCGTTGGACTGTTGTTGACGTTGAGTCTATGGCTTTCGCTATAGAGCGGAGAGGGACGGCGGCAAAAAAACGGAGCGCTCCGCTCCTGCGCTCCGTTTACAACCATTTTAACGCCGCATATCCGATCATCACCCAGGCGACCAAAAAAGCGACGCCGCCAAACGGAGTGATCGCGCCAAGCGGCTTAATCTGCGTTACACTTAATACGTACAAGCTCCCGGAAAACAACACGATGCCGGCGAACATCACCCAGCCCGCCGCACCGATCAGCCCGACATTTGGCGCCTTGCCAGCGAGCAATCCGACAACAAGCAGCCCTAATGCGTGGAACATCTGGTATTGGACCGCCGTTTTCCAAATCTCCAAATAACGATCCGGAATCTTCCCTTCAAGCCCGTGCGCGCCAAACGCTCCCAATGCGACGGCTAAAAACGCATTGAGCGCGCCGAGAAGGACGAATGTTTTCATAGCTGTTCCGCCTTTCTAATGAAAGATTGTTTTCCCTCATTCATCTTCTTTGGCGAGGAGACCCCGACTTCTAAGCGAGAGCGAAAGTCGGGGAGGAATCGCCCTTCCTCCTTTCAATTAACAATGTACTAGCATGCTCAACTCTTTTTAACTTTTTCCAGCTTGCTGAAGCATGCACTTTTGTGCCATCTAACAGCCGAAGGTCAAAATAACCACTGCTTCTTCTGCCAAATATAAAACATTCTTTCCTTTCGTATACCACCTTGTCAAACAGTTGAAACCCTTTGACAAATCGTGGAGCTTTGTTTGATTTTCGTTTTCCGCCTTTTAAGATGGTTGCTTTATGCAATTGACGGTTGTTTTTTCGAACGAATTTTAGAAGATAAACCGTGCCACTTGGCTTGGCTAGTGGATTTCCACTAATACAACGAGCATCCACCATATGAGATTTAGACAGTCCATTAGCAATGCGAATACATTTGGTGATATACCCGTATGTGATATTTGCATGCGAGTATTTTTCTCTTATCCTACTAAACATTGCCCATCGCATGGCGGTCATCTGACTAGCATCCCTCATAGGCGGTCGTTTGCGTTGAAATATATGCTCAAGCCCTTTTTCGTGAATTTCATGGTGGCATGTTTTGCATAGAGTGATCAGATTATCTGGTGAATCACCTCCTGTCTTTCGACTTTCAATATGATGCACTTGGAGAACAGGGTCTTTCTTTTTTCCTTTGCAATATTGACAAGTATGATTGTCTCTGTATAGAACATACTCTCTAACATTCCAAAACCCCATTTGTTCTCCTTGTTGATATTCCACCCCTCGGATATTTAGGTTTTTTAATTTCTGTGTATCGAATGCTGCTACCTCAATAGTGACAGATGTGGCAGGGAGAATATTGTGAACTAAGTCAATCAACTTTATATGCGAGTTGATTTTGTGTTGAATAGATGGTGGTAACCATCCCTCTGGTTTTCTTCTGTTAAGAAATCTGGCTTCTCGGTAGCGAGTCTTTCTGTTTCTTCGACTTCTACGGAACTGTCTCCGTATAGCAAGTAATTCCACAATATCTGTTCGAAGTTGCGCTTCCGCTTCAAACAGCACAT
The DNA here is from genome assembly GCF_004123125.1 of Geobacillus sp. PK12. Classification (NCBI taxonomy): domain Bacteria; kingdom Bacillati; phylum Bacillota; class Bacilli; order Caryophanales; family Anoxybacillaceae; genus Geobacillus; species Geobacillus sp. PK12. The sequence continues at coordinate 26,734 of NZ_SDKL01000029.1, read as the reverse complement.
CTTTCTTTGTTGTTGCAGAAATTCCTACATGTCGTGTCCCCATGTCAACACCCAATGACACGGGTTGTTTGTAACCACTGCTACCATATAAAAGCTGGATGGTAAAAGGTGTCCTTCTTACTACTTTTGCTTTCTTCTGTTTTAGCAAAAGTCTTGCTTTCCTTGGTGAGCATGGCATGAGTGGTTTTCCATGCTTATTGATAATGTACACGAACAAGACGTGTACCTCCTTTCAGGAGTGAGTTCCTCCTCCCCAATGTTGGAAGGGCTTGTTCGGCAGACAGCACCGCTCCTACCCATCAGAGCTTTTAACCATCTGCGACAGGGTTACGGACTGGAGGAGCATCCGTAAGTGTCATGACCCTTCCAACGTAGCCATTGAATGGCTGAGGGTAGTCAACTAGGGCTTGCCAAGCCCCCACTTCAAAAGCCGTTAGGCTTTAAGTGGTGGGTAGTTGACTAATATAATGGGAATGTTCCCCGACAACAAATTACTAATGAATGTCAGCCACTTCACTCGACAGAACCGGTCAATCGGGAGCGCCACCGGCAAGACCCGCATCCAAGCCGGTGAACCGCTTCTTGTTTTTTGGCGCAAACAAGGACAAGCGGTTTAAAGGAGTTCTGTTGATCAAGAATCCCTGTGGAGAAGGCCGTTCCACGGGGATTCGCTGTCCCACTCTCAGAAATCCAGCAACGACTCTCCGTTCGCCTCATCGTCAATGTCAGGGGAGCGTCCCCCGACAGAAACGGCTCCAAGCGAAAGCCCGCCAGCAACCGAAATCGGCCCGCCGACGACAAGCGGCCCGGCTGCGGCAGACGAAGCGGACGGCTGCGGATGGCTTGTTGCCTCCAACATCAAATCGCATAAAACGCGAATGGCAGCGACATGTTCACGCATCCGCTGCGGGTCATGGGCCGCCTTTGCCTTGCGCAATTCGTCTTCCATTTTGGCGACAACCGCCGCCAAAGAGATCGTCATGATGTCTTCCCCCTTTCTTCATTCAGCGCGGGCGCCGATGTTCTCGATTTGCCAATCGATCGGTTCGCGTCCGTGCTTGGTTAAAAACGCGTTCGTCCGCGAAAACGGGCGATGGCCGAAAAAGCCGCGCGCGGCGGAAAACGGGCTCGGGTGCGGCGCTTCAATAATCAGATGGCGCGGATTCGTAATCCGTTCTTTTTTCTCTTGCGCGTTCCGGCCCCAAAGCAAAAAGACGACCGGATCGTCTTTTTCGTTGACGAGCTCAATGACGCGGTCAGTGAAATATTCCCACCCTTTGCCGCGATGGGAGTTCGCCTGGCCGCGGCGGACCGTCAACACCGTGTTTAACAACAGCACCCCTTGCTCAGCCCATTTGACGAGATAGCCGTTATCTGGTATATAGCAGCCAAGGTCGTCATGCAGCTCTTTAAAAATGTTCGCTAAGGACGGCGGCACCGGCACGCCCGGCTTGACGGAAAAACTAAGCCCGTGCGCCTGCCCCGGGCCGTGGTACGGATCTTGCCCGAGCAGCACGACTTTGACGTTTGCATACGGTGTATAATGAAGGGCGTTGAAAATATCGTGCATATCGGGATAGATCGTCCGCGTCCGGTACTCCTCTTTTAAAAACTCGCGCAGCTTTACGTAGTACGGCTTTTGAAACTCCTCTTCAAGCAGCGGAGCCCAGTCGTTTTTGAGAATCAGCATTGCGAGCAACTCCTTTGCCATCGGCTTTTTCCCTTTTATCATTGTAGCCCAAAAGACACCAGCGTCAAAGCGAAGTGAATGTTCAGATTGAGGCAACCATAGCGAAACCTGTTTCCCCAACAGGAAATGCGCCAATCCCCTGCCGCAGCCAAACCGGAACACGCCGGTCGCGGCAGGCGGAATAGAGGACAAAAATCTCCTTTTTTATTCTCTTCGCCCATTGTTTCCATCTTTCCATCATCATGTCCCCTTTTCATTCGACATTCCCTGTTTCAACAAGTATAAAATATGGGTATAGAAAGCGTAAACGCCAAAGGCCGGACAAGCTAAGCCGTCGGCGCCAACGCAACACCGGGATATCCATCAAACGCACAGTGGGGTGAAAGAAATGGATCAGAAACAATTCCGTCTTGTTCATGACGAACAGCCGGATCGGCACGTTGTATACATAAAAGGCGAACTGGACCTGGCGGCAGCCGAGCAATTTCAACGCACCGTCGAACCGCTCGCCGGCGATGCGTCCAAACCGCTCGTTCTTCGTCTCGAAGATTTAACGTATATTGACAGCACCGGGATCGGCATGTTTGTAGCGCTGTTAAAAACGCGGCATCAACTCGGGGCGCCGTTTGCCATTGAAAACGTGCCGCCGAAAGTGCGGCGTCTGTTCGATTTAACTGGAGTATCCTACTTTTTTTCCGAAATGAACGATGCGTCAGAAAGGATCGGAGGCCAATCATGAAAGAGCACGAAACGATCGTACAGCTGTCGATTCCAGCCGATGCACAGTTTCTTGACATCGTGCGTTTGACGTTATACGGGCTGGCTGCCAAAATGGGATTTTCCTATGAAGAAATCGAAGATATGAAAGTCGCCGTCTCCGAAGCGTGCAACAACGTCGTGCTTCACGCCTACAACGGAAGAAGCGGCGATATTCACCTCCGTTTTGAGATGAGCGCCGATGCGCTTTCCATCGTCATTAAAGATGAGGGAAAAGGGTTTGACTACAAACGGGCGACCAAACAGGCGGCGTCGCTGTCCGGCAAGCCACTCCAAGATGTGAAAGTCGGCGGCCTCGGCCTCTTTTTAATGAAAGCACTCATGGATGACGTCCGCGTCACGACCAAAGGCGGAACGGAAGTCCGCCTGACGAAATTCCGCCATCGCGGCGAAGGAGAGCATGCCCATGAATGTATATCCCCCTCCTCTGTCCAAGAGCAAGCTTGACGCCCTTATTTCCGCCTATCAACAAACGAAGACGGAAGAAGCGGCGACAGCGTTGCTCGTGCGTTTTGAGCCGCTCATTGCGGCCGCAGCGAAAAAAATGGCGCGCAGCCGCCCTGATTTTTACGAAGACTTGTTTCAAGTCGGCCGGCTGTCGTTTTTGCGCCTTCTTGACCATTACGACCCGAACCAAGGAACAAACTTTGAATCGTATGCGATGAAAAGCTTGATCGGCTATATGAAAAACTATTTGCGCGACAAAGCGTGGTATATCCAAGTGCCGCGCCGGGTGAAAGAGAAAGGAAGCAAAGTGCAGCAAGCCATCGACGAACTGACCGTCAAGCTCGAGCGGTCGCCGAACATAGATGAAATTGCCGCCCATTTAGGCTTATCGGTGGAAGAGACGATCGAGATTTTAGCCGGCCGCGACCATTACCAGGCGATTTCGCTCGACGCCCCGGTGCAAGACGGGGAAAAGGATGCGACGACGATCGGTGAATTCGTCGCGGATGAAGCGAACGAAATCGAGTCGCTGATCGAGCGAATGGATTTAGAGCAGGCGATCGGCAAACTGAGCGAGCAAGAACAAATCGTCATCGACGCCGTCTTCCGCCGCGGCGAGACGCAACGGTCGCTCGCTGAACGGCTTGGCGTCTCGCAAATGACGATCAGCCGCATTCAAAAGCGGGCGATCGAAAAGCTGAAACGGCAGCTGGCCGCTGCCTACCCGTCGTAACAGCCAAAAACGCCGCCGCCGGCCGGCTAGGGCGGCATCAGCGGCGGCGGAGCAACAACAACGTCTGGTCGTCTTTTTGTTCGTATTGGTGGTACGCCTTGATATGCTCGTACAAATCGCGGACGATTTGCGCTGCCGGCTGGTCCAAATTGACGCGGGCAACCATCGAGGCGAGGACGGAAAAATCATCGTCCGCCTCTTCGCCGCGTTTTTCGGTCACCCCATCGGTGTACAGCAACACAAAATCACCCGGCTCGAGCACTACCGACTTCGTCTCAAACGAAAATTGCGGAAACAACCCGAGCGCGCATCCTTTGGCGTGCAGCGGGACGCATTGTTTCGTTTTCGCCCGGTACCAAAGCGCCGGTTCGTGCCCAGCGCACGCGTACGAGAACGTATGCGTCTTTTCGTTGTAATTGCCGACAAACATCGTGACAAACATCGACGGCTCGGTGTAGTCGTAGGCGAATCGGTTCAGCAGGTCAAGATACACGTGCGGCTGCGTTCCGTAATGAACGGTCCGGTCCAGAATAAATTTCATCAGCGTCATGAGCATTGCCGCTGGAATGCCTTTTCCCGATACATCGGCAATGCCGACGGACACCGATGTTTGATGGACAGCAAAGTGATAAAAATCGCCGCTCAACACTCGGGCAGGGACGCTGAGGACGCTGATGTCGACGTACGAAGGCAAATCCGCCTTCGACGATGTCTGCAAAAGCGCCCGTTGCATATTCGCGGCAAGCGACAGTTCAAAGTCGAGCTGTTCCCTCTCGCGCTCAAGCCGCTCTTTCTCTTTTTTCTCCGTCATGTCGCGCAAAACGGCGACAAGCCCTGTCAGCGCACCGTTTTCCATCACCGGCGCCAGCGTGTAGCCGACCGGCAGGCACACGCCGTCATGGCGGCGAAACGGCTCCTCCTCGACGCGAATCACCTCGCCGCTTTTCAGCTGTTTGACAACACGGCGCAGCCGCTTCCAGTCCCACGCGGACCCATCCGGCCCGGCGAGCGAGACAAACGAAAACAGTGGCTTCCCTTTCGCTTCCTCCGGATCAAGGCCAAGCAAACGGCCCGCTTCCGGGTTCATCCATACGATCCGGCCGTCGCGGTTTAACATCATCAATCCCTCGCCAAGGGCGTTCGCCATCATTTCCAGCTGCTGTTTGTGCTGTTTCAGCTCCACGTACGGTTTTTCGACCGTCTCGACGTACATTGCACGCACGACATACAAAAATCCGGCCATTTCATACAGCTGCCCCCATAGCGCATGGCCGCCGCCAAGCATAAGCAGCCATTGGCCGAGGGCAAACCACCATAACGCCAGCAGCCAGTACAGGAAGGATCGGGAACTCCCTTGCCGCCAACGACGCCATACAAGCAAAGCGGCGCCCGCATCGAGCAAACCGGCAATCCCTTCGCCGGCCTTCCACCAGAGCGGCCAGCGGCTTGTCCCGTCTCCCGGCCAAAGCGGCGCTACCCAATGGATGAATAGCCCAACGACCGCCGCATAAGCAAAAGCGGCGAAAAACGCTTGCCAACGCTGGCCGCTGCGACGCTCCATCACCTCATCGCGGCGCGAAAACAGAAAAAGAAGCCCCCAGGCAAGCGTCAATCGGGCCGAGAGCGAAAAAGGGGACGCTTCCACACCATCAGATGCAAAAGACAAGACAACATGCAGCGAAAACAACAAGCCTGAGGAGAAAAACAGCGCCCCCATCATCAGCCGCTCCAGCGACAACGTATGCGGAAACACGGCCCACCCTTGCACGGCAACAAGCCAGCAAACGACCACCACGGCGAGCCCTAAGGCAAGATGAATAGAATGATAGAATCCGGGCGAAACAGGCAGCCGGCCGGCCGCAAACAGAAGCAAGCCAAACATTCCGGCCGCCAGCACGGCCATCGCGCTGTGCAGACGCACCAGGCGATATCGTTCGTATTCCTTCACCAACGAGGAACCCCCACTCTTCATTCTATATGGTTTATTATACCATACGGCTCCCCACCAGCGTATATGAACGTCACGGCGGTTTGGTTGTCCAATAAAAAAGGAGCCTCTCCGAATGAAGAGGCTCCCAAGCCAAGTTTGCGGCCATTTTCCGCGCAATACCCGTTCTCCCGTTAAAACGTGTGCGCCAAGTCTTTCGCCCGGGCGATGGCGTTCGCTTTGATTTCTTCCGCCTTTTCCGGCACCGCCGCATGCCCTTCGACAAATACCATTCTATTGGTGGTGGGAGATATCCTGCAACGACAAAATATGAACCGTGTAAAATGGGTATTTGACCTGTAACGTATTTACAATGTATTGACGACGTATTTATGACGTATTGACATTTCCCTAGGTTTTTTCTATACTTAGAGTACAAAATAAGTTGTCTGTCTCGTCACAGACCATTTCACACGTGAAAAAACGTGGATTCGTTTGTTTTGACAACGGAGAGGAGCCTAAATGGTTCCTCTCTTTGCATATTATCGCCAAGAGAATCATAACCTAATGATAAGTTGCCTGCCGCGTCGCAGGCCATTTCACCCCGTCAGCGGGGAATTCATGGTTTTTGCCCCAGTACTTCGGTGCTGGGGTTTTATGTATTTATCGAGGAAAATTTCTCACGAAGAAATAGGGACTTTATTGATCAGGCTATACCATACGGCTCCCCACCAGCGTATATGAACGTCACGGCCGTTTGGTTTGTCCAATAAAAAAGGAGCCTCTCCGGATGAAGAGGCTCCCAAGCCAAGTTTGCGGCCATTTCCCGCGCAATACTCGGCCTCCCGTTAAAACGTGTGCGCCAAGTCTTTCGCCCGAGCGATGGCGTTCGCTTTAATTTCTTCCGCCTTTTCCGGCACCGCCGCATGCCCTTCGACAAACAACCCTTCAAATGACGGAACACCGAAAAATTGCATGATGACGCTTAAATACCGATGGCCCATTTCCATTTCCGCCGCCGGGCCTTCGGAGTAGAAACCGCCGCGCGCTTGAATGTGGAGCGCTTTTTTATCAGTAAGCAATCCGACCGGCCCTTGTTCCGTATATTTAAACGTCTTGCCGGCGACCGCCACGGCGTCAATATACGCCTTTAACACCGGCGGGAACGAAAAGTTCCACATCGGCGTGACGAATACATATTTGTCGGCGGAAATAAACTGCTCGCACAGCTCGTTCATCCGCCCGACTTTCGCTTTTTCTTCGTCAGACAGCTCTTCAAACGATTTCCCGGAGCGAAGTTTGCCCCAGCCGCTGAACACGTCGACGTCGATTTCCGGAATGTATTCCTTGTATAAGTCGAGATGAATGACTTCATGATCCGGATGCACTTGTTTGTATGTGTCGATAAACGCTTTTCCGACCGCCATGCTGTAAGACTGCGTGTCGTCGTGCGGATGGGCGGTGATGTACAATACTTTTGTCATGATGCATACTCCCTTTCGTGATGATCTCGGCACTTTAGTGTTTGCACTTTGTTGAAGCGGCATACAATTGTTTTGAATTCAAATATCTCCAACAAAAGATAATTATATAAAGGTCCGAAACGCTTGGCAAACAATTTGACCGCAAAAAAAAATTGCCTTTCTCCAAGGCAATGTTACTCGCTTTGTTCCACGACAAACGGGTTGCCGCTGATTTGTTTTCGTATCTCATCGGTGAGCGTAAACGGTTCGCTTTTGATGACGCTTTCATCATTGCCAGGCGGATGGCCGCTTCCATCGTAGTAAATCGGTTTCCCTTCCATCATGGTGAACCCCCTTGATCCATTGCAGGAACTAGTCTATACTTCTATTTTACCATTATATACAGCGAACATCCATCTATTTTTTTGAATTTTTTTCTAAAAAAGCGGTTCTATCCCCATACACGTTCTTAAAAAAACGCCGGGGGATCTGTGGCTGCCCCGGCGTTCACTTCATCAAAACGCGATCTTTTCCTCTAAAAAGGCTTTAAGCTCCCCTATCGGCAGCCGCACTTGTTCCATCGTGTCGCGGTCGCGCACGGTCACTTGGCCGTCTTGTTCAGACTCGAAATCGTACGTGATGCAAAACGGCGTGCCGATTTCATCTTGGCGGCGGTACCGCTTGCCGATCGAGCCGGTTTCGTCATAGTCGACCATGAAATGTTTCGCCAGCTCTTCATAAATGCGGCGCGCTCCGTCAGCGAGCTTTTTCGACAGCGGCAAGACAGCCGCTTTGTACGGCGCAAGCGCCGGATGCAAATGCATCACCGTCCGGGTCGTGCCGTCTTCCAGCTCTTCTTCGTCATAGGCGTCGATCATAAACGCCAACGTGACGCGGTCAGCGCCAAGCGACGGCTCAATGCAGTACGGGATGTAGCGTTCGTTCGTTTCTTGGTCGAGATAATGGAAATCCTCGCCGGAGTATTCCATATGCCGCTTTAAGTCGTAATCGGTGCGCGACGCGATGCCCCACAACTCACCCCAGCCGAACGGGAAATGGTACTCGATGTCGGTCGTGGCGTTGCTGTAGTGGGATAGTTCTTCTTTCGCATGGTTGCGCAGGCGGATGTTGTCCTCCTTCATGCCAAGCGACAGCAGCCACTCCTTGCAAAATTGCTTCCAATACTCAAACCATTGCAGCTCTTCGCCCGGTTTGCAGAAAAACTCGAGCTCCATCTGTTCAAATTCGCGCGTGCGGAACGTAAAGTTGCCCGGCGTAATTTCATTGCGAAAACTTTTGCCGATTTGCGCGATGCCAAACGGCAATTTTTTGCGCATCGTGCGCTGGACGTTTTTGAAGTTGACGAAAATGCCTTGCGCTGTCTCCGGGCGCAAATAAATTTCGTTGGCGCTCGACTCGGTGACGCCTTGGTACGTTTTGAACATTAAGTTGAACTGGCGCACGTTCGTGAAATCGCGGCTGCCGCATTCCGGGCAGGCGATGTCGTATTCCTTGATGAGTTCATCCATTTTGGCCAGCGGCAAACCGTCGACGATCATCTCGATCCCTTTTTCCTCGAGCGCCTTCTCAATCAACTTATCGGCGCGGTGGCGCGCTTTGCACTGTTTGCAGTCGACCATCGGATCGTTGAAGTTGCCTAAGTGGCCGGACGCTTCCCACGTTCTCGGGTTCATTAAAATGGCGGCGTCAAGCCCGACGTTGTACGGCGACTCTTGGACGAATTTTTTCCACCACGCCCGTTTGATGTTGTTTTTCAGCTCGACGCCAAGCGGGCCGTAATCCCACGTGTTCGCCAGCCCACCGTAAATTTCCGACCCCGGAAACACGAAGCCGCGATGCTTGGCATGTGCGACGATTTCTTCCATTGTGACAGCCATTGTTTTCATCCTCCTCCAATTTCAGTTTCCAACAATCAAAAACGCCCTCGCCCCTAGGCCTTGCGCCTAGGGACGAGAGCGTAGCTCCCGCGGTTCCACCCTAGTTGATGCGCCAAACGCGCACCCACTTTCGTCATGTTCGCTCCGGACTGCCGTTTCATTAACCGTCTTCACCGGGCTCCCACCGCCCCCGGCTCGCTTCGGAAGAGAGGGTTAACTACTATTGATCCGTCATCGCGATCCATATATGATTTTGTCCACTATCATAGCAAACCAAAAATACCTATGTCAATGGTCGCTGGCATTTTTTTGCGCCCAAAATCGGGACACAATCGGCTTCCCGTCCCAGATGACTTCGCTTTTCGCCCGGCGCTTCGCGACTTCCGGCTCGTCAAGCAAGAGCCAAAAGTTTTTCACCGGCAAGTCCCCAAGCCCATGCTTCTCGCAAAGCCGCCGCAAGTAATGCCGCCGCTTGTCGCTCATATGTCGCGACACGTTGTCGCCGTCCGGGCTGAACGCATACAAGACCGTCGCCGCCGCGACACGCGTGACGCGGCATACAGAGGCGGCGCGCAAAAAGAAGTCCCAATCCCAATAATGGTGGACAGTCGGGTCAAAGCAACCGATCTCGTCATGGAGCGATTTTCGATACACGCTTCCAGACGGGACGTACGTCGAAAACGTCCGCATCGCTTCCAAATCGTACTCATAGGCAAATAAAAAACGGGCCGATGGGACGCGCTGATCGTTTTCCACCCGATACTGGACAATTTCCGCATCAGCATAGGCAAAATCAGCGTCACGAAGCGCTGTGACCATCCGCTCGAGATGGCATGGCAACACTAAGTCGTCGTCGTCGCAAAGCATGATGAGATCGTTGCGCGCCTCCTTGACGCCGATGTTGCGGGCCGCGACATGTCCTTCGTTGTCGCGGCGGTCGATGAGACGGATGTCAAGCTCCGGGTACAAGGCGACGACATCATGAACCGGGACACCCCCGTCGTTGACGATAATGACCTCAAACGGCTTGTACGTTTGCCGGCTTAACGACTCGAGCAGCTCGGCAAGCGGATACGGGCGATTGTACGTCGGGATGACGACGGACACGGACGGACATAACATCAATTCACCGCCTCTCGCACTGGTTTTCCCCTTGGCGTCCGCGGGCGTCGATGCGCACACCCACCAAAAGCTTGGCCAATCAAAAAAGGGGCTTACCCTTAAGGTACCGCCCCTGCCGTTTGTTTGTCAATTTCGTCTTGCCTCCCCTAACGAGCGCCACGAACCAAAGCCCGCAACCCCTCATTAGAGATCTGCCTTAGAATGTCCCTTACAACGATTTTACTCATGCAAGCTCCTGCTGCTTCGTCTCGCTGCCCAACACCGCGACCGCCAAAACGGCGACAAGGACCGATAGACAAAACAGCGTGAAAATCATCGTCACCGACACCCCTTGCGCGACAAGCGATCCGACCAACAGCGGGCCGAAAATGCCGCCGATGCGGCCAAACGCCGCCGCCATGCCGGCGCCTGTCGCACGGATCGATGTCGGATACTGCTCCGGTGTATAGGCATACAGCGCCCCCCAGGCGCCCAAGTTGAAAAACGACAAGAAAATGCCGGACGCCATCAGTCCGACGAGCGACTCGGCCGTGCCGAAAAAGTAGGCGCTCAATGCGGTGCCAAGCAAGTACGCAACCAAGACAAATTTCCGCCCGGCCCGCTCGATCAGCCATGCGGCGCTGAAATAACCCGGAAGCTGCGCTAGCGTCATGATAAGCACGTACTCAAAACTTTTAATCAAGCTGAACCCTTTCATGACCATGACACTCGGCAGCCATAAAAACATGCCGTAATACGAAAAGACGACGCAAAACCAAAGCAGCCAAAGCATGGCCGTCTCTTTCCGATGGGGAGCGGACCATACTTTGACGATATTGCTCCACACCGTCTCCTCTTTTTGCGCGGCCGCAAACCGCGGCGAATCGGGCAGGCGGAGGCGCAAATAGATCGCATACAGCGCTGGAATCGCCGCCAGCCATAACGCCGTCCGCCATCCGTAAACTGGTATGACGAAATACGAGATGAGCGCTGCCAGCAACCAGCCGCCCGCCCAAAAGCTCTCAAGCAGCACGACAACCCGGCCGCGGTCGGCAGCCGGCACCGCCTCCGAAACGAGCGTTGACGCGACCGGCAGCTCACCGCCAAGCCCCATGCCGATCAAAAAGCGGAACGCCAAAAACGCCGCCAACGTCGTCGTGAGCGCCGACAGCCCACTGCCGATCGAGAATAATAACAATGTGACAATGAAAACATTTTTCCGGCCGATCCGGTCGGCGAGCAGCCCGAACACGAGCGCTCCGACCGCCATGCCGATCGAGTTGACGCTGCCGATCCAGCCGACTTGGCTGGCCGTCAAATTCCAGTCTTTTTGCAAGGCCGCCATCAAAAACGACAACATGCCGACATCCATCGCGTCAAACAGCCAACCGAGACCGGCAATGCCTAACAGCTTGCGCTGGGAAATCGCGGTTTGGTTCATGTGTATCCTCCTGTCATTATCAATGTAAAGACATATTTATTATAAAAGAAAATCACCCACCTGTGCACCCACTTTGTTATAGTATTCATTGGAATAAACAAATCGATAAAAGGACGGTGCTTATGAACGAGGAAAGAATCAAGGATCTTGAAGCAAAATTGAGTCTAGCCACCGATGCAATTACGTTACTCTTAGATATGGTGAACAAGGAGCACAAAAGCTTTGCGATTCTGGCCTTAGCCACTGGCTTTACTGCCGACGAGTTGGAACGCCTGGAAAAGCTGTTTTATCACGCTGGCCAATCACAGTGGGACAAGGATACATTTGTGGCAGAGTTCGAGAAGCAGCTTCCCAAAAGAAGTGCAATGTTGAGAAGCATTTTGGAAGGGCTAAAGTCAGATGGAAAGTTTGTATCGTTATGCGAGAAGTATTTGGATTGACAGAAAAAACCCGTCCATGTCGAGGCGGGTTTATTTTTCTTCAAAACATCCAAATCTTCACCAAGCAATTCTGTCAATGTCAAGAGAAGTGGAGATCGCGAAACTCCAAAACCTGTCGCTGCTGGCCATCAGCATGATCCACGACGTTGAGCGGCAGCATAAGTTTGCGCGAGGCTGGAAAAGTCGTCAAAATGAATCTTGAAATTAACACAGAAAAAACAAAATATTAATACACTTTAAATAAAACAAAATATTCCTTTTACACTTTTCTCATATAATCGTTTATGCTTAGGAAAAATTTCTTAAATCCTTTGAACGGAAAGGAGGATCACCTTCCAGCAAACCATGAAACCCGCTTCTCATGCCAAAGGAAAAATAGAAAGGAGAGGCTCTCGTGAAAAAAATCATTGCCGGAACTGTCATGGCGACAGCTTTGCTGACGGCTCTCCCCTCATCGTGGCCGGCTCTCGATGGACATGCCTATGCCGCAGCGAAAAAGAATACAGCCGCGTCTCACTATATTGTCAATGTCAACGGCAATTTGATGACGGTCCGTTCGCTCCATCGTTCAGGAACTGTTTTATTGGCGGGGAGCGATATGGCCAAGCTGTTTTCAGCCGATTATCGGTATGATCCAAAACACCAATATTACGAAATTCGACGCACATCTCCTAACATACAGATGGTGCTTCAGACGGGGAAAAAAGCGGCATTGGTGAATGGCAAATCCATTTCATTGTCTGTCGCCCCACAGCGTTTTGGTCAAGAACTATACGTCGATGCGAAGCAAATCGCCGCTCTCTTAGGTGGACAATGGAAAGCAGAGGCTGGTGTCGCCATCGTGTCGACATCCGGCAGCTTTCGCCCATTTCGCGAGACATGGCAAGTGAACGGCTCCACAGCTACGATTCACGGTCTCGTGTTAGGACAAACATCTTTTTATTCAGTCAATGATGTTGCCGCTGCTTTTGGCGCTACTGTGCACGTTGACAAAAAAACGAGCATGGTTAAGGTCAAAAAAGGAAATAGAACTATTATATTCAATCCGTTTAGTTATGTATTAAACGCCGGCGGCAAAAAAACCTCCTTGCCGACCGCGCCATTCATTCAAAATGGAGTGCCGTACATCAATCTGTCCGCCATCGTCTATGCACTAGGGGGAGAGATCGAGGAGCAAGAGCGATTTATCGCCACGTCTGGTTTCATCAAAGGAACGAGCATCCATCCACAATGGATCAATCAAAATACATTGCTCATCAGCCGACCGGATGAAGCCTCTTCACTGCTTTTGGACATTCGCTCGCGAACGGCTCTCCGTTCCATCAACGAAATGGATCTTACGTTATCACCTGATGGGAAAAAAGCGGCTTACGTCGATGAAAACGGTCATTTGTTTGTCATAGACCTCGTTTCCAATACGGTCCAACAAATCGGCGAAGACGATGAGGTCAAAACCGACCTCGTTTGGTCCAGCGATGGCCGCTCACTCTATTGCATTTACGGCAGCAACAATGAGGCGGTCGCAGTCGTTGCCTTAGACAATGGAACCATCACCAAGATTATTGATGACAAAGTGAAGTACAAAACAGATCTTCGTCTTTCTCCCGATGGAACAAAGTTATTATACACAGTAGCGAATGAAGGGAAAACGAATTACACGGACGATCAAAGAACCGATGTCGATTCCATTGATACAAGCGGAACCGATCCGCAGCTGATTCTTGTCGACCTGTCTTCACCAACAAAACAGCCAACACCGCTCACTTCATCGTCAGACAATAAGGTTGACAGCGCGTTTCTATCAAACCATGACATCGTATATGTAAGCGCAACGGATGATGACATGAGTCCGCCATCATTGAAAATGATCCGGAACGGAGTAGAACAAACATTGCTTGATAAGCAGAACATCATTGACATGGCGGTGGTCAAAAGCCGTATTTACGTTGTTGTTGAAGCAAACGGCCTTTACACCATCCGTTGCTTCGATCCATCCACCAAATCATGGAAAACAATAGGAAGGACGAAACATGAAATCACCTCGATTGCGCCATCGCCATATGACGATCAAATTGCGGTAACGATGGCAACCGACGGTGGAGAAAACGTATCTCTTCTTCGCCATGGTTCATGGATGAATCTTACAAAATGAGGATGGAGGGAGATTTATGAAACGCAGCACATTATGGAAAAGAGTCATTTCTGCTGTTCTGTCATCTACCTTGTTGCTTGGAGCTGCCTTGGCCACCGAGCATCGCGCCGATGCCGCTGAAGTATCCGGAAAAATCGTGATTGCCGGCTCCACCGCTTTGTTGCCGTTAACTCAACAAGCGGCAAAAGAATTTAAAAAGAGCCATCCAAAAGTCAAAATTGTGGTTTCCGGCTCTTCTTCCATCGCCGGCCCGCAGTCAGTCACAAAAGGAGTCGCCACCATCGGAGCATGCGACTGGGATGCCACTAAAGCGGTCGGAGGGTTCCCTGCTTACAAAGGATTAAAAGCATACAAAATTGCCAAAATTCCGTTTGCTGTCATTGTCAACAAAGGCAATCCCGTCAGCAACCTGTCCGTCGAACAAATCCAAGATATCTATGAAGGGAAAATCAAAAATTGGAAACAATTAGGTGGAAAAGATGAAGAAATCGTCGTCATCAACCGAGCCAAAGGATCTGGAACACGCGTCAATTTTGAAGACAAAATCATGGACGGCCATATGATCAAAACGACAGGAGATAACTATAAAGAAGTGCAAAAATCAGGGGATATGGTGAATGCCGTTGCGTCGAATCCAAACGCGATTGGATTTGTTGATTTGGCTTATGTGAAAGGCGGAATTAAAGCCGTCAGCATCAACGGTGTCAAAGCAACCACAGCTAATGCCAAAAGCGGCAAATACATCTTTTACGGCTATGGATACTTACTGACCAAAGGGGAAGCCAAAGGTGCGGACAAAGCCTTTATCGATTATATTTTAAGCAAAAAATTCCAAAATGGCTCCTTGAAAAAATTAAAATTCATTCCTGTGAAATAACGACCTCTTTCAGCCTCTCCTTTATTGGCGGAGAGGCTGATTTTCCGTTCGATGACAGAAAGGGGAAAGGAAAATGGAAAAGCTGTCTCCTGATTGGACTGAGGCCACCCGCTTGTTGACCGCTCAACGTCAACGCTGGACCACGAAATATCGATTCGACCGTCTGTTTCGTTTTTTTTGCTTGACAAGCATCGTATTTCTGATTGTCGTATTGAGCGCCATCGTTCTATTCGTCAGCAAAACAGGCCTTCTCGTGTTTCGAGATGTATCTCCGTGGGAATTTTTCTTCTCCTCCCGATGGGATCCAGAACATCATCGATACGGAGCCGCCGTCTTTATCACCGGAACGCTATATGTAACGTTCGTGACGCTGTTGATAGCCACACCGATTTCCATTTCGACAGCCGTATTTATTGCGGAGATGGCCCCTCCCCGGCTTCAACAATGGCTTCGGACGCTGCTTGATTTGTTGGTCGGCATCCCATCCATTGTTTACGGATATTTGGGAGCCACCCTGCTCGTCCCATGGATTCGTAAGCTTACAGGCGCTCCAGTGGGAGATGGAATTCTTGCGGCAGCGATCGTGCTATCGATGATGATCTTGCCTACCATCACCCGCATTACCGACGATGCACTTTGCGCGGTTCCCAACGAATGGCGGGAGGCCAACTACGCCCTTGGAGGGACCAAAATAGAAATGATTTCCAAAATATTGCTTCCTGCCGCGAAATCTGGGATTGCCGCTGCTGTCATCCTCGGCATGGCACGCGCCATTGGCGAAACAATGGCCGTCGTCATGGTCATCGGCAACGTGGCGCAATGGGGATTTGATTTGGTCACGCCATCAAGTGTGTTGACCAGCCATATCGTGATGCAAATTTTAAACGTCGATTTTCAATCAACGACCAACCATGCCCTTTATATGATGGCGCTTTTGCTGCTTTTCATCTCCATTTCTTTCATTATGATGATTCGCCGCTTGCGTCTGAAAGGAGGACCGTCATCATGAACAATCAAGCCCCTGGCCTTCATGGAAAAATGAGTCGGCTCCGCATCCGCCGTCTCATGAATCGACTCGTACTGAGTATAATCAGCATCATTTCCGCAACCGTCTTTTTGATCATCTTATCCCTTCTTTATATGATCGTGCGAAAAGGATTGCCGGACATTGACATCCATTTCCTCATTGGACTGCCTGAAGAAATCGACGCTGGAGGAGGAGTTGGGCCGTTCTTATGGAACTCGATTTACATTCTCGTGCTATCATTGCTTTTGTCATTGCCCATCGGAATTGGAGCCGGTATTTTTTTAGCGGAATACGCCCCAAACAACCGAATCATGGAATGGGTGAGGGCGGCCATTGAAAGCTTGGCATCTGTCCCATCAATTGTGTTTGGTCTATTCGGTTACGCCTTGTTTGTGGAATACTTTCAAATCGGCGTGACCATTTTAGGAGCATCCATTACACTGGCATTGCTCAATCTCCCAGTTTTAGCCCGCGTCTCCGAAGAAGCGATCACGGCAGTTCCCTCCACTTGGAGGGAAGCCTCCTTCGCTTTAGGCGCAACGAAAGCACAGACCATTGTCAAAACAGTGCTCCCTGCCGCCATGAAAGGCATCTTGACCGGCATCAGCCTTGTCGCATGCCGAGCATTTGGCGAATCGGCCATCATTTTGCTAGTCGGTGGGACATCGTCATCTGGCGAGATGTGGGATTTTCATCTCCTTTCCGAAGGCGCGACTCTCCCGGTCCATTTGTGGTACATTCAGTCTGAAGCGCTCGTGGCCGATGCGCAGCAAATTGCCCAAAAAACATCCGCCCTCCTTGTGTTGCTAGTGCTGTTCCTTAGCTTTATCATTCGTTTTCCGCTATGGCTTAGCCAGCGGAAGAAACGATATTAGTAAAAAAGATCACCGCTCTTTCTTTTCGAAAGAGCGGTGATCTTGGCGAAAAAGATGATCTAACTAAACAGTTATTCGCAAAACATTTTTACATCCCTGATCCAACGCTACAAGATTGCGCGTGCTTCTATAATCTTTCACCATCTCTATTTAAAGTTCTTCTCCATTTGTTTCAATTACTCTTTTATACCAATAAAATGATTTTTTTCTTCGTCTCTCTAAGGTTCCCTTTCCTTCATTATCTTTATCTACATAGATAAAGCCATAACGTTTTTCCATTTCCCCTGTCCCAGCACTTACTAAATCTATACAACCCCATGGCGTATACCCTATAACATCAACCCCATCTAATTGGATGGCCTGTTTCATTTCCTGAATATGATCCCGGAGATACTGAATACGGTAGTCATCGTTAATCGTTCCATCTTCTTCAACGACGTCCTTAGCCCCTAAACCGTTTTCCACAATAAATAACGGAAGTTGATATCGTTCATACAAAACATTTAATGAATACCTCAGCCCTACAGGGTCAATTTGCCATCCCCAATCACTTGTTTTCACATACGGATTTCGGACAATGCGCCCAAATTCCCCATCAAATTCACTTCCCTCTACTTCACGGGCACTCACGACTTTTGACATGTAATAACTAAACCCGATATAATCGACTGTACCTCCTTTTTGTACTTGGCAGGGGTCGGAAATGTTTGCTGTTTCAAGGATTCTTGATCGTCCTTGAACTTTTCAAACATTTGTATGCGCTCTTCAAGCATTTTGTTATACACAAAACGGACACAACCGAAGGTTTTGGCGAGCCGTTGTTCTTGTTCTTTTGTTGGGGATAGACGGAACTGATAGGCTTTGTTTGCCATATCGACACCACATCACTTCATACCTTGATTTTCTATATATTTTTTTATTCCTTCAATGGGCGCACTACCCGTTGTAAGTAGGCAAAAGCTTCTTGACCAAAAATATTCTTTCCACAGTTTTCTTTTCACTTGCGGAAAATGCTTTTTGATCAGTCGAGAACTTGAACTTTTATAGGCATTGATGAACTTGGATCATTCACGATTTGGATGTGCTTTGAACAAAATATGCACATGGTCCATATCGTGATTCCATTCGACCAAGGAAATATTGTAATTTTTACCCAATCTCACAAACATATCTTTTGCATAGTCAGATATGGTATCATCAATCACTTGTCTGCGATATTTTACAACCAGCACAAGATGATAATACAATAGGAACACTGAATGGTTATTATTGTCTAATTTCATTGATACAACAGCCTTTCATTTTTCTAAAACTGATTATATCATAACACACAAAAAAGAGACAATTTTAGGCTATACCTAACCGAAATTCATCTCCCACTTTCACTTCGTTTCGAAGTGGGAGATGAATTTCGGAAAGATGTTAAAAGGGGGGATAAGTGGACATACTTAGTAATCTAATGGATCACCGTTGTCATAAAAAGCTGCCAATACGCAAACGCTTCCTTGGCAGCTTCCTTGCACACAAACAAACCTTATAATTCCCATTTCTCTATATCCATCTGAAGATGCCCATGAGCGCCAAAGAAAATCGTTCGGTCGTCCAGATGCGGAAAAAACCGCGCAGTGAACGTCTCTTCGCCATCATTGACGAACAGTTCGATCGATGACGTATCAAGGAAAACATGAAGCGAACGAAGACGTGGCAATCGACATTGCCGCTTCTCCGTCAGCCCGTTCACAAAGCTTTTCCGTTCAAGCGTCAATACCCCTTCGTCACTATTGTAAACAAGGCGAGCCGCATGGCGAAAGTAAATTTCCATCATGCTTCCGAACAGTTCGATATTGTCGAGGCGAAGTTCGATCGCATCTCCCTCGAGTCCCGGCCATGACCTCAGCTCATTCACCACAGTGGCGCTTGGATATGCTACTTTTTGTTTGCGCAACTGTTTCAGCTCTTCCACTGGCGTCTGTCTCAGCTTGCCGCCAGTGAGGCGAAGTTCGCGCGGCAAGGTGAGCGCGTGCACCCAGCGGTGGCTCACTGTCGGCTGACGGTCTTCATCCTGGTCCGGCACGCCCATCCAACCGATTAAAATTCTTCGTCCGCGTCGGTCAAGCATCGTTTGCGGAGCGTAAAATTCAAAGCCGCGGTCAAGCTCCTCAAACGTCCCGTGAAGGAATTCGGCCCGTTCGTAGTCGAAGCGGCCGACAAAATAACCTGACTGGTAGACGTTTTGGTAGCGCATGCCGTCCGGTTTTAATCCTTGCGGGCAGACAATGAGCACGTCTTGCCCATCTAATGGAAACAAGTCTGGGCATTCCCACATATAGCCAAACGGACCAAGCCCGTTCATGTTGCCGCCAGCAATTGGGCCAAGATGCTCCCAATGACAAAGATCAGCGGAACGAAACAGCACCGCTTTTCCATCGCCGCTTTCGCTTTGCGCCCCCAAGATCATATACCAATGGCCCTGATACCGCCATACTTTCGGGTCGCGGAAATGGGCCGTATATCCGTCCGGAAGTGTAATGACGACGCCTTTTTTTGTAAAATGAATGCCATCTTCCGATACGGCCATGCATTGGTACGTTTGGCGGTTTCCTTGTTCATCTTTCACATTGCCAGTGTAAAACAGCACGAGCTTTCCATCGCAACTAATCGCACTGCCGGAATAGCAGCCATCTTTGTCATACCATTCGCTTGGCGCTAACGCAATCGGCGCTGCTTGCCAATGAACCAAGTCTGGGGATGTATAATGCCCCCAGAACTTGGCGCCATGGCCGGTGCGAAACGGCATCCATTGGTAGAAGACGTGATACGTTCCGTGCCAGTCGATCAGCCCGTTTGGGTCGTTCATCAACCCGACAGGAGGCATGAGATGGTAGCGAAGCCGATACCGGTCGCGATTGACAAGAGTCTCATATTTTTCGACTTCAGCGTATGCTTGTTCAATAAGTTTCTGTTCGCGTTCGGATTTCATCCACACGCCCCTCACTCTTCCTCTTCGCGAAACTTCAAGAGCCATGTCGCCACAAACGCTGAAACGACGGCAATGGCAAAACCGATTAAGTAGTGCATTAAGTTCGTGAGCCCTTCCGGCGCAACGATGGCGATCATCGGGATGCCGGTCAACCCGTAGGCATTAGCCACTACATTCGTAAATACGACGTACGCTCCGCCGAGCGCGCCGCCAATGGCCGCAGCGATAAACGGCTTCCGGTATTTTAAGTTCACCCCGAAAATGACTGGCTCGGTAATGCCTAAAAAAGCTGACAAGGCCGCCGGTAACGCAATCTCTTTTGTTTTTGTCCGCTTCGATTTGACAAATACAGCCAAACCGGCGCCGCCTTGGGCGACGTTGGCCATCGACCAAATTGGCAGTAAATAGTTGACCCCAAGTTTCGCCAACAAGTTCGCTTCAATGGCATGAAAGCTATGATGCACACCGGTAATGACGATCATCGAGTACAATCCGCCGAAGATAAGGCCGGCTAACGCACCGCCATAATGGTAAACAAAGTTCAACACCGTCGTAATCCCATCGCCAAGCAAATTGCCGAGCGGACCAATGGCCAAAATCGTAATAAATCCCGTCAAAATGACGGTCACAAAAGGAACAACAAGCAAACTGACCGCATGGGGAACAACTCTGCGCAATCCACGCTCCACTTTGCTCATCACATACGTCGCCAGCAAAATCGGCACGACCGTCCCTTGATACCCGACCATAGCGATATCAAAGCCAAGAAAATGCATATAGTTTGGCTTGGCCTCGGCCAATCCCCACGGGTTTAATAGCGCCGGGTGAGTCATAATACCGCCGATGACCGCCCCTAAAAACGGCGTGCCGCCAAATTCTTTCGCCGCGCTAAAGCCGATTAAAATCGGCAAAATAATAAACGCCGCACTCGAAAACATATCAAGCAAAATATACAGCGGGCTGTCTGCCGCCACCCATTTGAACGCCTTCATCATCCCAAGCAAACCCATTAACAAACCGCTCGCGACAATGGCTGGGATGATTGGGACAAAAATGTTTGACAACGTCTTCGCAAAGCGGGCGAGCGGATTCATTTTTTGCTTGATGGCTTCTTGATGAGCATCAGCATCACCTTGCTGTACCCCTGCTTCCCGGGCAAACGCTTCATACACTTTATTCACCACGCCGGTGCCAAAAATAATTTGAAACTGTCCGGAGCTGGAAAACGCCCCTTTAACCCCTTCAATGTTTTCAATGTCTTTCGCCTCGGCCTTTTTGTCATCTTTTAAGACGAGGCGAAGCCGTGTCGCGCAATGAGTTACGCTAATGATGTTTTCTTTCCCGCCAAGGAGCGGGATGAGTTGTTTAGCAATGTGTTCATAATTCATCGGTGAACTCCTCTCCTTCTGAATGATGGTGAAATGAAAAACAAAAAAGACCTAAAACATACAAAGGGCGATCTAGCGGCATGACTCACTTGCCGTTCCCTTCATACGTTTTAGGTCTTGCCTGCTCGAAGCAGTTACAATCCCGCAATATTTCGTTGTCTGTTTTGCATTATACGGCAACTTGCTGTTTTTGTCAACGCTTTCGCAACCGTTGGATATGGAGGACGATATAGGCGAGTTCCTCCTCCGGAAAACGGATGCCATATTCCTTTTCTGCATAGGTTGCCGCTTTTTGTGTACACGCCCATTCCCTTGCATATTTTGTCTGAATGAGCGCAAGCATCTCCTCATCCATCGAATGAATCGGCTCCCCGTTTTCGATGCGGCTTAAGGCAAAGCGCAAATGAGTGAGCAGCCGCTGGTATGAAATGCTTTCCTTATCGATCGATATGCCGAGCTCCGTTTGGATAAGGTCAACGAGTTCATGAATGAGCGTCGTCTCGCGCATCGTTTTGTTCATGCTGGCGGCATCGAGTTTCGCCGTATGAATATGAAGGGCGATATGGGCCGCCTCGTCATCGGGAATCTCGATGCCAAGCCGCTCTTTGATCAACTGTTTCGCCCATAGCCCGATTTCATACTCCGCCTTATATAGCACTTTAATTTCATTGAGCAATTTGTTTTGAATGCGGTAACCTTGCTTCAACCGCTCGATGGCAAACGACAAATGGTCAGTCAGCGCAATATGAATATGGTCGCTGAGCGGCGCTTGCAGTTTGCCTTCCGCATAGCTGATAATTTCTTCGGCAATATCGATATGTTCTTCTGGCAACGTGCGAAGCAATTGCTGGAACTTCTCATTTTCTTCTTCCATGACGAAAATTTTCTCAATGCGGCCCGGGGGGATGAGATCGTTTTTCCGCTTTTGAAACGCAATCCCCGGGCCCATGACAATTTTCTCTTTGCCTTCGTCGAGCACGACAACGGCGTTGTTGTTTAAAATCTTATGGATGCGAAACGCCATATGTCCTCCCTGCCGCCCTTATTTCATTTTGACATGAAATAAGACCGTCTCGCCTTTTTTGGCTGAGGCCTCGGCCTCTCTCTCGAGGCTTTCGAGGGCGTCGCCGTTCGTGATGATGATCGGCGTCACCGCGCTTTTCGCTTTCTCGCGCACAAGCGGCAAGTCGACAGAAAGAAGCCGATCGCCCCGTTTCACTCGGTCGCCGGCTTTGACATAGGCGGTGAATCCTTCCCCGTTCATCGACACGGTGTCGATGCCGACATGGATGAGCAGCTCCACACCCGCTTCCGAACGCAAGCCGATGGCGTGTTTCGTCGGAAAGAGCTGGATGATTTCACCATCGACCGGAGCGACGACATCCCCATCCGCCGGATCGATGGCGATGCCATCGCCCATCATGTTTTGCGCAAACACCGGATCCGGCACGTCTTCAAGCGGCACAATCGTTCCGTCAAGCGGCGCGGTGATCGTCTCTTCCTTCGGTTGTTGCTTGCCAAACCATTTTTTGAACAACGGGCGTCATCCTTTCTATTCGGTTTGTCTGACATTCAGTATACCGAAACGGAAGGACAGTGCCAACCGCGCCGACCCAATCGGTCTTCATCAGCCGCGTTTGCGCAGCCGCCGGCAAATTTCTTCCGTCACTTCCTTTGTCGTCGCCGTGCCGCCGAGATCCGGCGTTTTGATGCCGTCAGCGGTGACATCCTCGATCGTTTGCAACAAAAGGGCGCCGAGCTCTTCCTCTCCGAAATGATCGAGCATCAGTTTCGCCGTCCAAATTTGCCCGATCGGGTTGGCGATGCCTTGGCCGTAAATATCAGGTGCCGATCCGTGAACCGGCTCAAACATCGACGGGTACTTGCCGTTGACGTTGATGTTCGCCGCCGGGGCAATGCCGATGCTGCCCATAATGGCGCCGCCAAGGTCCGTCAAAATGTCGCCGAACAAGTTGCTCGCGACAACGACGTCAAACGTATGCGGCCTTGTCACGAAAAAGGCGGCCAACGCGTCAATATGGTACGACGCGGTCGCGACATCCGGATAATCGCGCTTGACGTCGGCGAACACTTCGTCCCAAAACGGCATCGTATGGAAAATGCCGTTCGATTTCGTCGCGCTCGTCACATGTCCTTTCCGCTTCCTCGCCAGCTCGAACGCATAACGCATCGCCCGCTCCGCCCCTTTGCGGGTAAAGACGGCGTTTTGAATGGCGATTTCATCCTCACCGCGATGAATGCGCCCGCCGACTTCGCTATATTCCCCCTCGCTGTTTTCGCGGACGACGATGAAATCAAAGTCGCGCGGCTCGGTCAGAGGCGAGGATAAGCCGCGGAAATATTTCGCCGGGCGAATGTTAATCACTTGTTCAAATTCGCGGCGGATTTTCAGAAGCAATCCCCATAATGAAATATGATCAGGGACAAACTTCGGATTGCCGACCGCTCCAAGGAAAATGGCGTCAAAGTTCCGCAGCGTCTCCAGCCCATCATCCGGCATCATTTTTCCATGCTCCATATAATAGTCGCAACTCCATGGAAATTCAGTGAAAGAAAAGGAAATCCCTCCATGGACATCCGCAACCGTTTTTAACACATCCAACGCCGCGGGCACAACTTCCTTGCCGATGCCGTCGCCAGGAATGACGGCGATTTCCCATTTTTTCACAACAGTCTCCTCCTTGATGAATCATTTCCTTTCCCTAATTCGACAGAAAGCGCACCGAACCCTCTCCGTTATAGAATACACAATGGCAACCCTTATTTGTGGTAAAATCAAACTACAATCCTATGGACGATGCGGGGGAAACAAATATGTCTCACTATACCGACCCGTTCCGCGGCGAATTTGACAGCCTTGAAGAGTTTGCCGACCGTGTCAGCGACGTGCTGAAATGCCCGGTGACGATCGAAGACGCGAACCATCGGCTCATCGCCTACAGCGCCCATGATGATTACACCGACCCGGCGCGGACGGCGACGATCATCAGCCGGCGCGTTCCGGAAAAAGTGATCAACAGCTTATGGAAACAAGGCGCCATCCCGGCGCTGCTCAAAAGCCGCGAACCGGTGCGCGTGCCGCCAATTCATGATGTCGGCCTCGGCAGCCGCGTCGCTGTCTCGATCTGGAAAAACGATGAGGTGATCGGCTTCATCTGGGTGCTCGAAACAAACCGGACGCTGTCGCCTGAGGAGATGGAATGGCTCAAGCTCGCCGCCAAGGCAGCGAAAAACAAAGTGTTGCAGCTGTATATGCGCAAAAACAAAAAAGAAGAGCGGGTGCAAGAGCTGTTTTGGAAGCTGCTCACCGGCCACATCGCTCGTGAAGACGACATCCGCGCTCATCTCGCCGCGATGCAAATCCCGACCGCACCGCAGTTTGCTGTTGTCGTCTTCCGCTTTGCCGCCGATTTGATCGCCGAAATGGAGCGGCAAATTTCCTACTTATTGCAAACAACCCAGCAACTCCCGCTCCTTCTTTATACGACTGACGGCCGCGATGTGATTTTGCTGGCGGCGCCCAAAACCGACCAGCCGCTCAAAGAGCTGAATGCATTCATCGAGTCGTTCGCCGCCAAAATGAAAGAACGATTTCACATCCACGATGTGCAGTGCGGGTTTGGCGGCGTGTACGGCGCCTATCGCCTCATTGAAAAAAGCTACCGCGAAGCGCTCGCCGTCCTGGCGCTGAAAGAAAAGCTCGGCGATGAAATCAAGTCGGTTTACGGCTATGCCCAGCTTGGCATTTACCAATTTTTTGATTTTTTGCTTGAACAAAAGCGGCAAGGAGAATGGACCAACCCAGCGTTAACGAAGCTGCAATCGTACGACCAGAAACACCACAGCGACTTGGTCAAAACGTTTGAAACGTTTTTTGACCATAACGAAAACGCGCAAGAAACCGCCGACGTCCTCAACGTTCACCCGAACACGCTTGCTTATCGGCTCAAGCGGATTGCCGACATTGCCGAGCTTGATCTCAATGACATGAATCAAAAAATCAAATTATACATTGATATTAAATTAGCGAAATACGAAGCGCGCGGTTGAATTTGTGGAAATCCACAAAAACCGGGCGCTTCTTTCTCTTTTTTGAACAATGCCCGGCCCGTTCCGTCTCTTTTATACTATAAGTAAGGCCACTTCTGACGAGGAGGAACGATATCCATGATTATTGGAGTGCCAAAGGAAATCAAAAATAACGAAAACCGTGTCGCCATTACGCCGGCTGGCGTTTTGTCATTCGTTCAGGCTGGACATACGGTTCTGATTGAGAAAGAGGCAGGGGTTGGAAGCGGTTTCAGCGACAGCGATTACGCCCGTGCCGGAGCACAAATCATCGAGCGGGCGGAAGATGTTTGGGCGCAAGCCGATATGGTGATGAAAGTGAAAGAGCCGCTGCCAAGCGAATACGGCTATTTCCGCCCAGGTCTCATTTTGTTCACCTATTTGCATTTGGCCGCCGACCCGGAGTTGACGCGCGCCTTAAAAGAAAGCGGCGTCATCGCCATTGCCTATGAGACGGTGCAAGTCGGCCGCACGCTGCCGCTGTTGACGCCGATGAGCGAAGTCGCCGGGCGGATGGCGGCGCAAATCGGGGCGCAATTTTTGGAAAAGCCGTACGGCGGCAAAGGCATCTTGCTTGGCGGCGTCCCAGGCGTCGCCCGCGGCAAAGTAGTCATCATCGGCGGTGGGGTCGTCGGCACGAATGCGGCAAAAGTCGCGGTCGGCCTCGGGGCAGATGTCACGATCATCGACTTGAACGCGGATCGCCTGCGCGAGCTTGACGACATTTTCGGCAACCAAATTACGACGCTCATGTCCAACCCGATGAACATCGCCGAAGCGGTCGCAGAGGCCGACCTTGTCATCGGCGCCGTCCTCATCCCGGGAGCGCGGGCGCCGAAGCTCGTCACCGAGGACATGGTGAAAGCGATGAAACCGGGTTCGGTCATCGTCGATGTCGCCATCGACCAAGGGGGCATCGTCGAGACGAGCGACCACGTCACGACACATGACGACCCGACGTACGTCAAACACGGCGTCGTCCATTATGCGGTCGCCAACATGCCTGGAGCCGTTCCGCGCACCTCGACGATCGCCTTGACGAACGTCACGATGCCATACGCCTTGCAAATCGCCAATAAAGGCGTCATGCAAGCCATTACGGACAACCCGGCGCTCGAGCTTGGCGTCAACGTCGCCAACGGCGAAATCACGTACGAAGCCGTCGCCCGCGACCTCGGCTATCGCTACGTCCCGGCCCGCGAAGCGCTCGGGAAAACGTTGGCCGCCAACTAACCATGATGGACGCGGCCGACAACGCGCGCTGCCGGCCGCCTGTTCATCATTGTCCATTCCCATGACCGCCCACTCATAGCGGGCGGCTTTTTTTATCGTCCTAACCCGACAAGGCCGCCATTTCGGCAAGTGAGCGCAGGCGGTGGGAGTATGCCCCATACCCATCAAGTTAAGAATTTTGGTCTTTGTGCATCGT
>NZ_SDKL01000028.1:0-15506 GCF_004123125.1 Geobacillus sp. PK12 | reverse complement strand
AAAATCCTTTGTTTTGACCTTGTTAGGGTGCGAAATGTGAGTTATAACGTATAAAATTTATTTTTAAAAGAAAAAATTAATAAATCGTGTGCCTATGAAATTCGGTATTTTTTCCTAGGATCCGCATCACGAAACCCTTGATATAACAGCATTTTGGTCATTTCCATTTGCCTAAAATGACCTCAAAACTGTCGAACTCGGGGGAAGCATCCAATACGATAACACATAGGCCAGGCAGCCGTAGGCAATGATGTAAAACGTCGGCCCCCCTTTTCCATAGGCCCAACCGCTTCCGCCAAGGAACGTGAACGTTGTGTAAATTTCACCGGCCATCAGGAGGAAAACGAAAACTGTGCCAAATCCGCGCCCACCGACGGTCCATTGCTCCAAATTCATGTCTTTTCCTTTTCGCGCCTGCACTCCTAGATAAAGAGACAGCAACAAGAAAGCAAAAATCATCACTAAGGCCGAGTTCATGTCTGCTCATCCTCCTTCACCGCAGGGTCAAAACGATACACGATGGCCATGATAACCGAAGTGGCGATCACCCAAGCGACCAGCCAAAAGAGAAGCAACGGCATGCCAAACACGTACGGAGTCACTTGATTCACAAAAGGAACGCCGCCGAGCATGCCGATAAATGGGACAATCATTAACCAACGGATGCTTTTCATCTTCTCTCCCTCCTTGGATATGTCAAGCGAAAACAGCTATTCCGCCCCCGCCAACAGTTTCAACGTCGCGGCGACAAACATTTGCACGCCAATCTCAAGCGCGTCTTCGTCAATCGTAAAGCGCGGGTGGTGGTGCGGGTAAACGATGCCTTTTTCTACATTGCCCGCGCCGACGTAGAAAAAGCTGCCGGGCGCTTTTTGCAAGAACGCCGAAAAATCTTCGCCGCCCATGTTCGGTTTCAAGCGGGCCACTGCCTCTTCGCCGAACAGCTCGCGCGCTGTTTCCTCCATGACGCGGGTCACTTCATCGTAGTTAATGACCGGGCGGTAGCCATAGTCAAATTGAAACTCATACGAGGCGCCGTGCGCTTCGGTGATCCCTTTGACAATACGCTCCATCCATTGCGGCACCGTCTGGCGCAGCTCGGCGTCGAACGTGCGCACTGTCCCTTGAATTTCGACTTCCCCTGGCAGGACATTATGGGCCGTACCCGCCACAAATTGTG
This sequence comes from Geobacillus sp. PK12, assembly GCF_004123125.1. Taxonomy (NCBI): domain Bacteria; kingdom Bacillati; phylum Bacillota; class Bacilli; order Caryophanales; family Anoxybacillaceae; genus Geobacillus; species Geobacillus sp. PK12. The sequence goes on along the minus strand of NZ_SDKL01000028.1, from coordinate 14,326 downwards.
TCACGGACAGAACAAGCGGCTCGAGCGGATCGACATAGCGCGAGACGATGTGCTGCAAGTTCGTCACGACTTGCGCCCCGATGGCGATCGCATCGATCGTTTGATGCGGCATCGCCCCGTGGCCGCCTTTGCCGATGATGCGGATGAAAAAGCGGTCGGGTGCGGCCATCATCGGTCCATACACAATGCCGATTTTTCCGCGCTCAAGCGGCGACCAAAGGTGGGTGCCGATGACGACGTCCACCCCGTCCATGACGCCAGCTTGCACCATCTCTTCCGCCCCGCCGGGGAACAGTTCTTCCGCGTGTTGGAACAAAAAGCGAATCTCGCCATGAATGTGATCACGAAGCTGGGCAAAAATTTTCGCCGTCCCCAACAGCATCGCCGTATGGCCGTCATGCCCGCACGCATGCATGACGCCTGGGGTTTTGGAGGCAAATTCAAACGTGTTTTCCTCTTGAATCGGCAGCGCGTCCATATCGGCGCGAATGGCGACGACCCGGCCTGGCTGTTGGCCAATAAGGCGCGCCATGACGCTCGTTTTCGTCGGGCGGGTAATCTCGAGACCGCCGAACGATTGCAGCGTCTCGTAGACAAACTGCGCCGTTTTCTCTTCCCGAAACGACAATTCGGGATGGGCGTGCAAGTGGCGGCGCCAGGCGATGACGTCCGTTTTCACTTCATCGACGAGCCGTTTGATTTCTTCCTTTGTCATCCATAATCTCCCCCTGTTCGTTTGTCTTTTTCGTTATTCCCCTTGGGCTAGTTGCCACACCGTATGATAAAGCACCTCTGCTCCAGCGGCGCAGTCTTCTTTCGTGCTCCATTCCGCCGGACTATGGCTCACCCCGTCTTGGGAGCGGACAAAAATCATCCCGATCGGGCAAATCGGAGCCAACTGTACGCCGTCATGGGCTGCGCCGCTCGGCAGCCAAAACGGCGGATACCCGAGCTGCTTGCACGCTCTTTCCGCGGCCTGTTTCACCACCTCGGAACATAACACCGGCGCCATTTCTTGCAGCCGCTCGGTCGTGAGGCGAACGTTCCGCTCCTTGGCGATCGTCTCTGCCCGCGCGGCTATGGCATTCCATACTTGATCGCGCACCTCAGCCTTCAAGTCGCGCAAATCGAGCACAAATTCGACCCGTTCCGGAATGACATTAATACCGCCCGGATATACATGCAACTGTCCTACAGTACCGACCGTTGTCCCTGTTCGTCTTGCTTCCTCTTCGATCACTGTGATGATCTGGGCAGCCGCCGCCATCGGGTCGCGCCGCAATGACATCGGCGTGGCGCCGGCATGTTCTGCCTTTCCTTCGATAGTAAATTTCACCCAAATCAGACCGGCGATGCCAGTGACGATGCCAACTGGAAGACCAGCCTCCTCCAGCACCCGTCCTTGTTCGATGTGCAGTTCGACATAGGCTTTCACCGTTCCTGGTTTTCGTGCTGCCTGCGGCAAGCGGTCCGGGTCAAGCCCCGCCTGTTTCATTGCTTCAGCGAGGGAAATCCCGTCCGCGTCGCGGCACTCGAGCGCTTCCGGAGGCAACGTCCCCGCCATCGCGCGGCTGCCGATCATGCCGAAACGAAAGCGCGCTCCTTCTTCGTCCGTAAACGCCACTACTTCAATTGGATGGTGCGTCACAACCCCGTGCTCGTTCATCGCCTGAACAACTTCCACGCCGGCCAACACCCCGAGCGGTCCATCAAAGCAACCGCCGTTGTAAACCGAATCGAGATGAGACCCAACAAGGACGACCGGAGCATCCGGATTCGCCCCTTCTTTCCGTCCGATCAAGTTGCCAGCCGCGTCTTCATATACGAAAAGCCCCGCTTCGCGCATGTAGGAAGCGACGAGATCTTTGGCCCTCCGTTCTTCAGCAGTGAACGAGAGGCGCGTGACGCCGCCGCTTGGTTTCTTGCCGACCTCCCCTAGTTCCATGAGCCGTTGCCAAAGACGTTCCCCTTGAATCAAGCTATCCTCCCCTCACGCCAATTACGGATGATTTTCGGATATGTCCTTAATTATAATGGAAACAGAGGAAATTTTCAAATAATACAAATAATACAAACGTCTTCAAGACAACAAAAAACTTCTGCCTGTCGCTAAAGGCAGAAGCTGATCGAGCGATTATAAGAAAATGCGGTATACTTTGCGCGGACGCCCGCGCGGATACGGGTTTGTCTCCCCGGCCACTTCGGCAAGGCCCACGGTCTCCAATTGGTTTAAAATCCGGCGGGCGCTGCGCGGCACAATCCGCATATAAGAAGCCAACTCATGCGCTTCGATCTCGTTGGTTCCGCGTTTTTGCAATATGGCTTTCAATTTGCAGAGCGTCGCGGCGCTTAATCCCGTCCGCTCCGCCAGCTGCCGCAGTTCTCCGCCGCCGAGCGAATAGCGGAGGTGCACACTTTTTCCTAACGGACCCGAGATCGTTCCATCATCAAACACCACCATCCACGCACCCCGTCCGCTTTGTTTCGCATGCAAAAACGCCTTCCCAGCCTGAATTTCGGCCTCATACGCCGTTCGGCCGATGCCGATTCCGCACGCGATGACTTCGTCGTAAAGGAGCTCCGTCTCCTCGGCCGAGGGGACCGTTTTATAGCCATCGGTGATCTCTTTTAATGCGCCCCTTGTCGTAAAAATGACATAGCGGCCCGGTCCGGCGCTTTTCAGCGACCCTTGGACTTTTTTTGCATACCGTAGCAATTTTTCCGTTGTCTTCATCTCCAGACGATATATGTCATCGGTCGAAAATGTCTCTGGGGAGGCCGCCTGCATCGCATCGACTTCAATCATTTGCACGGCGATTTGCGCATCTTGCGCCTGTAGCATCTGTCCGGTGCGAATGATTGTTTGGATGACCGCTTCCACCGCCGAGCGGGCAGGCAATACCCGATACACCGGCATCCCGAGTTTCTCCAGTTCGAGATGGGCTGTCCGCAAACAGGTGACCGCTGCTTCCGTTTTCCCTTGTTTCCAAAGGGTGTAATGATAGTCGGACAGTTCCTGGGCCGAAATGCCTCCCTCGTAATGCTTGACGTATGGAATCGGTTCTTCGATGCCCGCCTCTTCCAGCAGCCGTTCGATTTCGCGACGCTCGTACGTGTCAAAACTAAGTCGGCTGACCGGAATCTGCTCCGTATAGTGCGCCTGCAGCAGTGTGCGGTACAAGCTGGCACCAATATGTGGAACATAAAACAGCGGCGCATCGACCTCACCGGACTGCTTGACGATCGAATACGGCACTTGTCCGGAAAACAGCCACATATCAACCTCTGACGCGAGCGGGCGGATCAAATCGATCACTTCACTTTCATCCCAATACACAACGGGAACGCAAACAAGCTCTTTGTACTCTTGCGCCACCGCCTGAATAATTGACAGCGAATCGTCCGCACCAAATATGCCTAATCGAATACGAATGGAGCACACCTCCTCACTATCCCCGTCCTATCGGCAAACAACACCCTCGTCCGATTCACTTTCTTCCTCAAACTCCCCCAACGGCTCGTTGCAGATACAAAAATGCATCACCACGTTTTTAGAAAGCGCCTAAACGAACAATCCTCAGCATCGCAATGCCATCCAATTCCTTCAGCAGGCAGCGCCTCCCGCCATCGCTGGGGACGAACCATCGCCAGAGAACAGATGGGGCACAGCTGCTTTCTTTACCCCTCTTTTTCTGCTTGTGTAGCGACCGGTGCGTATAGCGAAACGCCTGTCGCTCCACCCACCACCGGCCGCCCGATCGACTCGTAGATTAAGCCGGCGGCTTCTGCCGCCTTCGGGTCGTAACAATTCCGCCCATCCACCACAACCGGTGTTTTCATCAGCGTCTTGTAGCGGTGAAGGTCAAATTGCAGCACAGCCGGCCATTCGGTGAAAATGAAACAAACATCCGCGCCGCGAATGGCTTCCTCAATCGTCTGACAACAAACGACCGCATCGCCAAAACGGCGGGCGACATGTTCGAGAGCGGCTGGGTCCCAGACGCGCACGGCGGCCCCTTCAGCAATGAGCCGTTCGATGTTCGCCAATGCCGGCGATTCGCGCACATCATCGGTGCCCGGCTTGAATGCGGCGCCAAGCACGGCGACCGTCCGGTTGCGGAAATCCCCAATGTGCAGACGCGCTTTGTCAAGAAGCTTCCATTTTTGTTTCTCATTGACGTCCATTGCCGCCCATACCGTTTTGAGCGAATAGCCGTGAGAAGCCGCCAACGAATAAAGCGCGCTCGCATCTTTCGGCAGGCATGAGCCTCCATACCCGACGCCTGCGCGCAAAAAGCGGCGGCCGATGCGCGGATCCATGCCGATTCCTTCCGCCACCGCCTGAATGTCGGCGCCTACCAACTCGCATACATTGGCGATCTCGTTGATGTAGGAAATTTTCAACGCCAAAAACACATTGGCCGCGTACTTGATCATCTCGGCGCTTCTCCGGTCCGTCACGACGTACGGGAGCGCAAACGGGGCGTAGAGGTCCTTCATCATCCGCTCCGCTCTCTCCGATTCGACGCCTAACACAATGCGCGGCGCCTGCAACGTATCGCGCACCGCCGTTCCTTGTGACAAAAACTCCGGGTTGGACACAATGTCGATGCGCACCCCAGAGCGTCCATTTTCTGCTACAAAACGCGCGGCCTCATCCCCTGTGCCGACCGGAACCGTCGATTTGATCGCCACCAAACAGTCGCGCTCCACCGCCATCGCAATGCGGCCGAGCGCCTTCCAAACGGCGTCAAGCTGCACAGAACCATCCGGCAGCGGCGGGGTGCCGACCGCGACCATGATCACTTCCGCCCATCGATACGCTTCCGCATCGTCTGTGGTAAAGCGAAGGCGGGCGCTGTTCCGTTGGATGAGCGGTTCGAGCCCCGGTTCATAAATGGGGACGATTCCTTCATTCAACCGCCGAATTTTTTCCTCATTGACATCCACGCATATGACATCATGCCCTTTATCAGCCAGGCAGGCGGCGGTCACCAGCCCCACATATCCCGCCCCGGCGATCGTGATTTTCATCGTTCCTCACACCTTTTTGATCCATTGCGGCTATTGTCGCTTGTTCTCATTATATCGAATCGCCTGGGGATTTTCATTGTTTTCGCCTAGCCGCTGAGTTCACCGGTTGTGCTCTGCGGCCAAAAGAAAACCGGGAGGAGCCAAACCCCCGGTTACATGACATTTGCTTCTTGACAGCCAATCAACCACAAAACCGCCGATCAACGATTTCTCCACGATCATTTCTTATTCAAAATAATGCCGAACCGCATCCGCAATCGCGGTCGTCACTGCTTCCTGATAGTCGTCTGTCGCCACCGTCGCCGCATCTGTGCGGTTGCTTACATAGCCGAGCTCAAGCAATACAGACGGTCTGTCGTTTTCCCGCAGCACGTAATAGTCGCCAAACGCAACGCCGCGGAAAGGCAGTGCGGCCAATCGGGAAAGCGGGTCTTCGAATGATTGCGCTAAGCCGTAATCGGCAAAACGGTCGTAGTAATAAACGGTGATGCCGCTCGCCTGTTGGTCGTCTGCGCTGTCATAATGCAGGCTGATAAACGCATCCGCTTGATACAGGCGCGCCATCGCCACGCGCGCGGACAGCGGCACATACTCATCGCTGGAGCGCGTCAGCACGACGCGGGCGCCGTAAGATTGCAGCTTGTTTTTTAGAAGCCTCGCCGTTTCCAACGTCAACTCCTTTTCCTTGACGCCATCGGCACTTTTCGCACCGCCGTCTTTGCCTCCGTGGCCAGCGTCAAGAACGATCGTTTTTCCGGCCAGCGCCTGAACAGGACCGCGCGTCCAGCTGTCTACATAAAGGCGGGAGTCGCTAGGCGCGATGGCTGAAAGCAGCGAGCGGTCAGCCGACTGGGGCGCTTCCGCTTCCTTTTCATTGGCTTGTCCACCCTTTACCTGCACATACGCGGACGAAACCCAGCCACCAAGCCCTGTTGAGGAGGCAATTTTATACCATCCCGGTTTCTTTTCTACAATCTCGACCTCTTCACCACGGACAAGGCGTCCGACGCGCGCTGCCTTCAATGACGGCTCAGCCCGAACGTTGAGCGAACTGGCGTTGACGATTCCGGTTTGATGCGAAATCGATGACTCCCGAGCCGCAGTGAGGTATGCTGAAGACACCCAGCCGATCGCACCGTCTGCGATCACTTCCGTCCATTCCCCATCTTCCTTGATGACCCATACCGTTTCTCCCCGCGCCAAATGCCCAATAATTCGCCCGTCTCGGCTCGGCTCTTGGCGAAGGCGGAGCCGGTCTTCTTGCACGACGGCTGTCTCTTTTGCCAACGCGACGTACCGCGCCGCGAGCCACCCGGTCCGATTTTTCTCCCATTCAATTTTCAACCAACCATCTTTCACATCCACCAACCGGTACACGTCACCGCGGTGGACGCTTGCCACCGGGCGGTACGGCACCCCCGGTCCTTGGCGGACATTCACGCGGTCCGCCGTCACCACCGCCAGACGCTTCGTTTCCTCCATTTCCTTTTCCCCTTTCGCCCCCACCGGCCAAGCAGCCGCAGCCAACCATAGCAAACAAAACGACAGGGCGAGCCATGTCCCTCGCCTCATGCCCATTCCCTCCCCCGTTGTCCCCAATTTGTCTACTATATCGTTCGCGCACAACGGGGAATTTCCTGTCTGTCACTTGGGAAAACCGCTCGACAAAACTAGCGGGGCGGCATCCATCAACCGACAATAGCTCTCCTTTTTCTGCATGATGCCTCTTCACACGACAGCAGCCACAACGCGCAACCCAGTCGAACCATCCAGCTACGGCCGACATACCACCATCGCTTCTCTAACCGATGTCCGAATGGATAAGCCGTCCCCATGAAGAAACACGCAGAAGCGCCAAAAGCGCTCCGTGCTCCAACGGGAGACGGTGTCCTTTGTCGCGCTGGAACCATTCAATGCCGCGCATTCCATTGGGAAAACGGTGAATGAACAAGTACCAAAGCGTTTCAAAACATTCCAACTATTCCAAATTCTTCATACCCTCTATTTTTTGGTAAAACGTCCGTCTCGCCGCTGCTTGTTCGTTGTAAGACAGCGATTCATCCAAAAACCGCTGCACCATTTGCGACAGCTCATATTTTTGGCCAAAAAAGCGGCGCTGGCGCACCCGTTTGATTTCATGATTCTGCTGTTTGTTCATGCAGCACTTCTTATACTTTTTCCCACTTCCACACGGGCATGGGTCATTCCAGCCGATCGACATGCGTCATCCTCCTCTCCCATCTTTCTTTTTTCAATATTTCCATCAATAATGTTTAAATTCTACTATGGACAGGATAAACTACTATTATACAAAACGTTTATCCGAAAGGAGACGAGGGCTATGAACCCCGACAATCTTGCTAAACTGATCGACGAATTGTCTGCCATGTTCCATCCGACAGAGCGGGACCGTCCACACGGCAGATGGGTTGAGGCGCCAAAGAGCGCACCCCCTTCCAAACGGCGGCGGTCCAAAACAGCCTACCAGCTGAAAATCACATTAAACGGCATCCGCCCGCCGATTTGGCGGCGCGTCCTTGTTCCCGGACATGCGACATTTCACGAGCTTCATCTCATCATCCAAGAAGCGATGGGATGGGAACAAGCCCATTTATACGAATTCGATTTCGGAAGCGTTCTCATCGGCATCCCTGACGGCTGGGATTCGTTTCAGCTGGAAAAAGAACTGATGGACGCCCGCCGCATCCCATTACAGCAATGGCTGACGGAAGAAAAACAAAAGTTTCTATATATTTACGATTTTGGCGACTACTGGCGCCATACCGTCACTGTTGAAAAGATTGAAACACTCCCAAAACCGTTGGAACGCGCCGCTTGCCTGAAAGGAAAACGGGCGTGCCCTCCCGAGGATTGCGGCGGCGTCTATGGCTACCTGGAGCTGCTGGAAGCGGCGGCGCAAAAAGACTCTCTTGCCGATCCCGAATTGCGCGAGCTGGTAGACTGGATGTACGACATGAAAGGCGAAGATTTTGACCCTGATGCCTTTGACGTCGAGGAAGCGAACGAGCGGCTGGCCTATATCCGATTGTAACGCATGCGAAAGAAGGTATCCGTCATCTCTCAAGGGCACCTTCTTTCGCACCCATCTGTCCTTTGTTGCCTGCTTTGTCCATCGCCTTACAAAAATCCCCGTTCAGCAAACGTCTCCCAGACGAGCTCCTCGAGCTCCTTGCGCAACTCAGCTGCATCGACTCCTTCAAGCAACCCGTCCTTTTTCCATGTTCGGATCGCTTTGTCGATCAAGCGATGGACTTGATCAACGTCCCAGCCCTCGCAATCAAACAACTCCTCAACTTGGTCAAGCCATTCCTCAATCGCACGGTCCAGCTCATCGCCATCCTCCATCCCACCGTCGTCGAACCAGATCTCATCACCGTCATCCCCATCGTCAAAGAGCCACTCATCATCATTCTCGCCCTCATCATCTCCATCATCGAGCAACTCTGTGCGAAATAAAAACAATTCCATCACAGCGGCTTCCACTTCCTCTACAGGAACGCCGTAGTGTTCCGCAACCTTTTCCATATTGACAAATTCTCTTCCAGCCATTTCACTCGCCAAATAACGGAGTGCAGCCGCATACACAGCAGGATTCTTGATGACCGGTTCATCCATTTCGCAATATGCGCGCCAAAGGAACGCAGCCTCGCTGAGCACTAGGGAGGAGGTTGTTTCTTCCTTTTTCTTTAATTCGCGAAAAACATCATCTTGATCTCGATCCCCCCAGTCCTTTTCGCTCAGCAGCTGCCACAACAGCTCATGGACCGCTATTTCAAGCAATTCCGGAAACGACTCGCGCAAAAACACTTCACACGTTTTCATATCCGGATTCCATTCCGCTTGAAGCGCCCGCGCAAGCCGATCCTTCCCGCTCTTTGGAATCGGCAGCACCTTCATGAAGTACGCCCACTCGTCCCCATGCGGAACGAGGCATCCTACTAACACGTCCCCCTCCCTAGCAGACGGAAGCTCCTCCGGCGTCAAAAAACGGACGTACTTTTCTTTTCTGGTCAACAGATCGCGTACAAGGAAACGCCGCTCATCCTCGATATGAATGATCTCGTCAAACGACGGAACCGCCTCGTCCCATCGCTTCAAATGAGTTTGCACTGCTGGACGCCATCGCGTGCGGCGCCGGCTTCTCATATAGGCTGAAAAAATTGTCATCCCTTTGTCATCAACGTGTCTGTGAAAAATCGCCCAGTTCGTCAGCAATAAATTGGCGCTGGTCTCCAGCTCGTTAGGAAGCCCTTGAAATGGAGAACCAGACATCATGAAAGCAAGCTCTTCCTCATATCGCTCTAACGCAAACGAAAACACATCTTGCATACATTTGGCCACTTCACGGTCAATTAGAGATTCTATCGATACTGCTTCTTTCTTCCCACAACAATGCTTGTACGTTTTCCCACTGCCGCATGGACAAAGATTGTTTCGCGATGCCTTCACCATATAGCTACCTACTTTCTTTGTATCATAGTCATTGAACGTTCTCCCCCTCTACGCTAACGCTCGGGCCAGCTAAACACTTTGGGGAGACATTCACGATCAACGTGTGATGGAACTGCTTTCAGCAACACATATCGCAAGCACTTTGGGACTTCCGCCGCTCATGTCGAGAACATCGATTCGCATTCCATTTTTTATCAAAAGGTGCCCTTGGCTTTTTCAAAACATGCCATATTTCCTTCTCCAAGGAGAAATCAGCCAATCCATGATTTTCATCATCTTTGGCGAGGAGACCCCGACTTCTAAGCGAGAGCGAAAGTCGGGGAGGAATCGCCCTTCCTCCTTTCTTTTGTATATGATAGAATAAGAATGTGGAGAAAACCGTTGAATCAAGGCACTCCAATCCCCGTTACTCGATGTAGGGAGTTGGTTGCAGGAAACGTTGCAACCGTAAAACATCGAGCGTACATCCGTCTGTTGTGCGTGGAAGTCAAGTACTGCCTACAGACATGCCGAGCCACTCGGTAGCGATATAGGCATGACCTATGTCGTTGGGTAGTCGTCAACCTGCCCCTGATGCAACCCCAAGTCAAGGAAGGAGGACGAAGTCCGTTCGCACTTCTGGGGAGTTGCAAGCCCCCACTTCAAGCGTTAGCTAAGTGGGGGTAGTTGACGCCGGTTGACACTCCGCACTCCTAAAGGTGTAGGATTCTTGGATCATTCGCGTCCTCATCCGTTTCTCGGTAAAACGAGAAAAACCCTGCTTCTCAAGCACACGTTATGGTGATGGCCCAAAATCCTAAGAATAGAATATGAATGACTCTTACCATTGGGCTTGCCTGCATAATGGAGAATCATAGAGGCCGAGCCGAGAGAAACAAGCGCCCCGTCATTCATCGGGACGCCTACGGCCGGCGAAGCAAACGGGACAACGAGGCAAGCAGGCGCTCTTGAAACGCAGCCCGTTCTTTCTCCACCTTGTCTGGCCACTCTTGCAGCGCCTGAAGCCACGACTCTACGTACGGAGAGAAAGACGGCGGATATACGCGGGCAAGATCGTCCAGCTTGCCGTTGCGATCGGTCGCGGCGACGATATACATGCCCGGCAACAGATGCGGCTCTGCCCGCTTCGGAATGTCCCATGTCACCGTTCGGTTATGGGCAAGCCAATCCAGCACCGCCTTCCCCTGTTCCACACGCTTGACGCGGAAAAACGAGAAACCGACGGAAAGGGGAATAGGCAAACCAAACAAACGAGCAAGCTGCCAAGCCATCAGTTCCTCATCCGCCTTTCCGTTCTCGCCCCTCCATTCATCCAGCAAAGCAAAGCAATGTTCCAATTCGCTTCTGACCTCTTCCAGCACGGCACCAATAACAGTTCGATGATTCGTTCCATAACGGCGGTCCAGCCAATCGGCCCACTCAAGCAACATATCGAGCGCTCGGCTCACCACTTCCCATGAAAACGAACTCCATCTTGACGGGATTTGCTCGACGATGCATTGTTTCCAGTCTTCTTCTCCTACGTCCTGCCACGATGAAAACGTCCGCCCGTTCATATATTCACACACGAGCAAAACCATGGCCCAAAACGCCTCTTTGGCTTCTTTTTCTCCGCTCACGATGACTTCGTTATAAAACGCCAATGCGTCATCGGTGAAATACATCCCTTCCCATTCCGCGCGGATCAACAACGTCTCGGTTCTTTCCGGCCCCATCCATTTCATTTTCCATAAGTCCGAAAGACGATGTGATGAGCTAAACGGAGATGGGGGCAATCCATAACGGGAGCGAATGGGATTCACTCCGATGAGCACCGGCAAATTGGCTCGTTCTTGCATGTTAAACAAATGGAATTCATACTCTTTCAGCCACTCATCCACTTCCTGAACACGCCCCTCGCGCGCCATTTCGTGAGGGGTTTTTCCATTCCATTTCTCAAGCGGGGTGTGAAGGGCTTTTTCCATTTGAACATCCAATCCGGCCATCGTTGCCACCCAAGGGGGAGAGTCTGGGTCTGAATCAATATGAAGCGAAACGTTTTCGATCCCTTTTCGGCGCAAAACGGCTTCTGTCCCCCGTTTTCGTTCTTTTGGGGAATACCCAAACGCCTGCAGCAGCGACACGAGCTGTTCGGCCGTCCCTTCCTCCTCGGTAGACAACACGAGACGCGACCGATGAGCGGATAATGACCCGCCTAATTCAAATACACGAATCAGCTTGGGGGAAATCACTCCGACATAATGGTACACATTGGTGCACCATGAACCTTCCACTTTCTCCCCATCGTCATGATCAATGTGAGCGCGTCCAATCGAAGCAAGCTTCCTCATCGCCTCAGCGGCTTCCTGGCATTCGTATTCATACGTCCATCGCGTGCGCTCCTCTTGCACATCGTCCGCCCTCGGAGGATAGCCTGCATCGACGATATCGAGAAAATGTTCAACGGCTACCTTTTCATACGGCCAATCGGTTTGCGTCAACAAGACGCGAATGTTCTCTTCCGCCCGTTCCACGCCCTTCGGATCCACAATTGATGATACACCGCAAACGTAATAGCCGCCGTCAAATGGCTCCAAAAAGGCAAACATGCCGCCCCAAGGGCGCACAACCTCCAATGTCTCGCAATACGGCATGAGAAGTTTCTCGCCCGTCAACCGGTCAACCGCCACTCCTCCTTCATCATCCAAATCGACAAATTGCACAAGGCGCGGCACAAGCCGAACCCAGCGGTCCAACATTTCTTTCAGCTCTGGAGAAAGACGACGCCCTTTTTCCTGTTGAAACCATTCAACGCCGCGCAATCCATTCGGATAACGATGGAGGAAAAAACGCCAAAGCGTCTCAAACACCTTCAACTCTTCACAATGATCCTTTTGTTCGATCATTTGGCGAAATGTACGGTTGACCGCTTCGCGTTCATCGTAAGACAGCGCTTCATCCAAAAACCGTTGCACCATTTGCGACAGCTCATATTTTTGGTCAAAAAAGCGGCGCTGCCGCACCCGCTTGATCTCATGCTTTTGCTGTTTGTTCATGCAGCATTTCTTATACTTTTTCCCGCTTCCGCACGGGCACGGGTCATTTCGGCCGATTGCCATGCAAAATCCTCCCTTCTAATCTTTCCTTTCCAAAACGGCGACCAAGATATTAAAAACGGTCGGAATTGCGCACAAAGCCATTTTTCCCAATCCATTATGGATTCGGTCAAAACGGATCGTTCCCCGCCGCTTTTTTTGGAGTTTCACGAATGGAACGTATTCCATTCCCTGTTTCTGCTTATAGAGAGCTTGGGTTGAGCTCCATGATGGTTGAATGAGAGAGCCCTTGTGGAACCGGCTTTCCTTTCTGACGAAATGCCGCTGACTTGCGCGCAGCGCCCGTTTTTCTGCCAGCTTCTAGATGAATCCCCGATCGGTGAAGATCTCCCACGCTACATCGCGGAGTTCTTTACGCAATTCTTTTTCATTCACTTCCTCGAGCAGGCCCTCATTCCGCCACGAACGGATGGCGCGGTCAATATGACGGTTGACTCGCTTCTCGTTCCATCCTTCACGCATCAACATCAGATCGATGTCATCGATCCATTCATTGATGCGCGCATCAAGCTCATCCCCTTCCTCTTCGAACCAGTCTTCCTCCCAGTCATCGAGCCATTCCTCGTCGTCTTCATCATCAACAGCCATCAGGAAAAAATCCAACGCCGCCGATCGCACATCTTCTGGCATCACGTCATACCGATCGGCGATGTCTTCCACCTCCGATCCTTCCGCCTTCATCAAATGCCCAGCCACATAGCGGAGCGCCGCGGCGTAGACGGGAACCGAATGAGGGAGGCGGGATGTTTTTCCGCAATAGATCGCCCATATGGCGAACGCTTGATTGAGCAGCGCCGCTGGCGCCTCCGGCTCGTTTTCATCGAGCTCGCGAATGACGGCCGCTTGTTTCGGATCATCCCATTTGAACTGTTTGGCGAACTGCCAAAGCCACTCCAAGAGCACATCGGAAAGCACAGCGACGAACCGATCGCGCATCCATAAAGCCGATGGCTGACCGCTCCACTCCCCTTCTTGTTGAATCGCCCGAAGCAATCGATCTTTCCCTGACGCCGGGAGCGGAAACACCGCTGTGAAACACGTGAACACGTCTTGGTACGGCACAAGGAAGCCGAACACCACATCTCCTGTTTCGATCACGCTCGGCCATTGATCGGAAGTCAATAAATGAACGATCTTTTCCTCTCCCGTCAACAAATCCCGGACAACGGGGCGATTGTCGTCATCATAGCCGATGAACTCGCCAAGCGACGGAACGGCTCCTTCCCACCTCTCGATGTGAGCCTGAACAGACGGGCGCCACCGCTCCCAATGACGGCTTTTCCGGTAAGCAGAAAAGATCGTTTGTCCTGTTTCATCAACCGGCCAACAAAACAACATCCAGTTCACCACCATGATCTGCATGCCAAGCTCGAGTTCCTCCGGCATCTCATCAAGCGGGAACTGGTCTAAAAGCTCTTCCGCCTCCCTCTCATACCGCTGCAAAACAAACTGACGCATATCATTCATGCATTCGATCAACTCGCGGTCAATCAATGACGAAATCGAAACCGCCTCTTTTTTTCCGCAACAATGCTTGTACTTTTTCCCGCTTCCGCACGGGCATAACGCGTTCCGCGGCGTTTCCGCCATATTCGATGCACCTGCTTTCTTTTCCATTTGGACTTTTTCTATTCCTATTATACCATCATCGATAGACGTTCAACCATCACCAGCTTTCTTTCGAGTCAGTCAAGACTTTGTGGAGAACATTTTTTCGGTTCACT
>NZ_SDKL01000027.1:0-35608 GCF_004123125.1 Geobacillus sp. PK12 | reverse complement strand
CGTTTGTGTGTTCAGTTGTAAATCTTTAATTCAACTTATATATTTTACAAAATTCCACTTTTTTTCATAGGACAGAACATACATAAGACCATCACTTCTAAGGCCTATTGCGCTGTCGTAAAATGAAAACACTAAAAAATTCACATACTCCCCCCTCCCTCATCCCATACTAAAGAAAAATCGACATCATTCGCATCCAGGGGGCGATCATGGAACAATGGATTCTTTGGGCGCTTGTTGCGGTCGGGGTGGGGCTTTTGTTGTTGAGTTTCCGCATTTTGCCAGCGCGGGATGTATGGGTGTCGTTTTTGCTGAATGCATATGCGGCGAGTTTTTTCGGTTCGATCGTGGCAGGGGCCGGGCTGCTCGAGTATCCGGTCCGTTTTTTTGCTTCTTATACAAATAACAGCGTCATTTTTGAATATCTTCTCTATCCGGTTGTCAGTGTATACGTCTATGCCACCTCGCGCCGAGCGCGCTGGCCGGGTGTGGCGGCGCAATGCGCGGGGTATGCGGCGGTGCTGACGGCCCTTGAGGTTGTCTTTGAACGGCATACGGATTTGATCGAATATCATGGTTGGAAGTGGGAATACTCACTCGTTACAATGTTTCTGTTGACGTTGGCCGTTCGGTTGCTCGCTGGGCGAATGCTGAGACGAAATGAGTGAGCCAGCATGTCTATTTTTGCCCGTTTGGCGCTATACATATAGTATCATGTCCAAAAGGAGGCAAACGGGATGGTGCTGTTTGACATCAAACACCGCCTGTATTATGAAGCCATCAATTCCGCGCGTCCAAAAATGGCGCCGATCCGCCAAGACCGGGCGTGGGGGTATGTATGGAAGAACGTCAATGGCCAGCGGGTGAAGTTTTGGATCGATTTCCGGCGCGGGCGGTACATGTATTTTGAGTATGGGCGCAAGTGGTACCGGGTCGCGTACTTGCAGGCAAACGGAAAAAAGTCAGGCGATGATGTGTTGGATGGCGCGATGATCGATTTGACGGTGGACGGGCACCGGCTGCTGTTCATGAAAGGGCGCGTAGGCCGTCAAACGGCGCGGGCGGTATAAAGCAGGCGGTTGGCCCCTCTGCGGGCGTTGGGGGTCTCTTTCGCGATTGGTGCAGCGGGTGGGCGGCGTTCTAGTTTGGGGCAAACACAACTGGACGGAATAAGATCGTTGTTCGGCTGTGCATACTAGCAAAGTAGGCAAATTCTTCACAGGGGACAATAAGCCATGGACCGGATCCATTTGTGGGCGCTGCTTGTTGTTGGGATGATCTTGTTGTTTTTCGCCTTGCGAACCCCGCCAGTCAAGGAAAAGGTGATAGTGTTCCTGTTGAAAGCGTATTTTTCTACTTTTTTTGGGGTGATCGTCGTTGAAGACCATTGGCTTGAGTATCCCGTCCGGTTTTTAGGGCGCTATTTCGAGACGAGCGTTTTGTTTGAATACTTCCTGTATCCGATCATCTGTGTGTATTTCTATCAAACTTCCCGCCGCTCGCGCCTTCCTGGAATCATCGGCCAATGTGCGCTGTATGCCGCTGCGTTAACGGCTGTTGAGGTGTTGTATGAAAAGCATACGGATTTGATTGAGTATCATCGATGGACATGGATGCATTCATTTGTCACCATTTTTGCCTTATCGTTTTTCGTCCGCATGTTGATGAAGCTCATTGACAAATGGGGGCAGACGGTTGGCTGACTGGCGCAGGCGTTTGAAACGGCAGGCGGCAAGGGATCGTGTTCCCTTGCCGCTATTTTTTACGCCCACCACATCTCCGGCAGTTCTTCTTTGAACAGCACCTTTTTCAAAAGCGCGACGGCTTTGGACAGCCCTTCATCGATCGAAGCGAGCATGTCTTCATGTTCGATCGACAGCACGTAGTCGTAGCCGACGGCGCGCAGGGCGCTGACGATGTCGCGCCACATTTTTTCGCTTTGTCCGTAGCCGACGGTGCGGAACACCCATGAGCGGTCGAGGATTTGGCTGTAATGTTTCGTATCGAGCACGCCGTTTTTGCGGATGTTCGTTTCGTCTAGGTACGTGTCTTTCGCATGGACATGGAAAATCGCTTTTTCGCGGCCGAGCAGTTTGATCGCCTCAACCGGGTCGATGCCTTGCCAAAGCAGGTGGCTCGGGTCGAAGTTGGCGCCGATCGCGTCGCCGACATGTTCGCGCAGTTTGAGGAGCGTTTCCGGGTTGTAGACGACAAAGCCCGGATGCATTTCAAAAGCGATTTGCGTGATGCCGTGCTCCTTGGCGAACGCGGCTTCTTCGCGCCAGTACGGAATGACGACTTCTTCCCATTGCCATTTTAAAATTTCCAAGTAATCCGGCGGCCAGGAGCATGTGACCCAGTTCGGGTATTTGGCGCCGGGATGGTCGCCCGGGCAGCCGGAGAAGGCGTTGATGACCGGGACTTCGAGCTGCTCGGCGAGCCTGACCGTTTTCCGCCACGTGTCATGTGACTGTTTCGCGAACGTTTTGTCCGGATGAAGCGGGTTGCCATGGCAGCTTAACGCGCTGATGACGAGGCCGCGGTCGGCGACAGCTTTTTTCAGCGCTTTGATGTTTTCCGGCTGATCCAACAGCGCGTCGGGATCGCAATGGGCGCTGCCCGGGTAATTGCCGGTGCCAAGCTCAACGGCTTCGATGCCCATGGCGGCGACTTTGTCCAGCATTTCCTCAAACGGCAGCTGCTGATACAAGACGGTGAATACGCCTACTTTCATTTTGTCATTCTCCCCCTTTTGACGGCGCGCAACGGCCGGACGGCCGCCGCGCCGCGCTGTTGTTGCTTCTCGTCGGATGAGCGGATCGAACGAACTCCCACGCTTATTCCGCCACCCGCACCCATTGTTTCGTGCGATGACTTTCCAAAATGGCGTCGACGATCCTCATCGTATGGTGGCCGTCGGCGATCGTCGCAAACGGCAGTTCCCCAAGCGCCTCGCCGCGTTGTTTCCGGATGATGGCGCCATAAAAATCACGGAACAAATTTTTCAGCCCGTCCGGCCAGCCTTCTTCATGGCCGCCCGGGTAATGGGCGTAAGCGGCGGCTTGCGGCGACAAAAGCGCCGGGTCGCGGACGATTTCTTCGTTCGGGCCGCTGCGGCGCCCGACCCAGAGGCGGTTCGGGTGCTCTTGGTCCCAGGCGAGCGTCATCTCATCGGCGGCGATTTCAAAATAGAGCCGGTTTTTGCGGCCGGCGCTCACTTGGGAAATCGTAAACGCCCCGTGGGTGCCGTCGTCAAAATGGACGAGCACGCTGCCGCCGTCTTCCGTGTCAATCTGGACGGGCTCGGCGTCTTGGCTGCGGCCGGATGTGAACGTGCTCCCTTCCTGCTTCGGCTTGTAGCGGACCGGATGGACAGTGCGCAAGTCGGCGAACACTTCGACGATTTTCTTGCCGAGCACGTATTGCACCGTGTCGCACCAATGCGAACCGATGTCGGCGATGGCGCGCGACGGGCCGTTTTGCGCCGGGTCGAGCCGCCAGTTGTAGTCCGTGTCATACAAGAGCCAGTCTTGCACATAGCCGCCGTACACGAAATGAACGCGCTTCGCCTCACGGGCGAGCCGCTCTTTCGCCTCGACAACGAGCGGGTAGTGGCGGTAGTTGAAGCAGACCGCGCTAAGGCTTTCGCTTTGTGCAGCGAGCCGCTTTAATTCCGCCGACTGTTCGCTGTCCATGGCGAGCGGCTTCTCCGACAACAAATGTTTCCCTGCCTCGAGCGCGGCCTTGTTGATCGGGAAATGGAGGACGTTGCGCGTGCAGTTGTGCACGGCTTCGACGTCCGGGTCGTCAATTAAAGCGCGGTAGTCGCCGTACGCTTTCGGAATCCCGAATCGGCGCGCGGCTTCCTCCGCTTTTTCTTGGCTGCTTGAGGCGATGGCGACGATGTTCACAAACGGCAGGCGGCGGAGCGCCTCAATATGGGAAGAAGCGGAAAAGCCGGTGCCGATAATACCGACGTTGATCCGGTTCATGGCGTCCCCCCTCCTTGTTTCGCTTTGATCGGCTCAAGCGGCTTGACGTTGCCGAAAACGATTTCCCCGCGGTTGACCGGCGCGGCCCAGCGGACGGCGTTGGCGATCACTTTCAGCACATCCGGGTGATGGTACGTCGGATACGTTTCATGGCCGGGGCGGAAGTAGAAAATTTTCCCTTTCCCGCGCGTGAACGTGCAGCCGCTGCGGAACACTTCTCCACCTTCAAACCAGCTGATGAAAATCGTTTCGTCCGGCTCTGGGATGTCGAAAAACTCGCCGTACATTTCTTCCTGCTCAAGCTCGATGTACGGACCGATTCCTTCGACGATCGGATGGCCCGGGGCGACGACCCAGAGACGCTCTTTTTCATCCGCCTCGCGCCATTTCAAATTGCATGTCGTCCCCATCAGCGTTTTGAAAATTTTCGAGAAATGGCCGGAATGAAGGACAATGAGCCCCATTCCTTCGAGCACGCGGCGGTGGACGCGTTCGACCACCTCATCTTTCACTTCGTCATGGGCGATATGCCCCCACCAGATCAAGACGTCGCACCGGTCGAGCACCTCGTCGGTCAAGCCGTGCTCCGGTTCGTCCAAGACAGCGGTCGCGGCGTCAAATCCCGCTTCAGCCAGGTAGCTCGCGATGACAGTATGCATGCCTTCCGGATAAATCGCTCTTACTTGTTCATTTTTCTTTTCATGGCGAAATTCGTTCCAGACGACGACGCGGATGGGTGTAGTCATTCATGGATCCCCCTTGTTTTTTTCGGATTGCGTTCATAAAGGCAAGGACGGCTTGTTTTTGGTTCACAGCTCGCGGGAAGCCAGCACCGCTTCTCACCATTCAATGCGGACTTGCCGCCCTTGTTCGGACGACTCGTAAATCGCTTCCAACACTTTAGCGATCATAAGCCCTTGTTCCGCCGTGCAAAGCGGTGCCGTCTCCTCCGTGATGCTCGTGACAAAGTGGTCAAGGAGCGCCACCCGTTCGCCCTGGTCCTCAAAATGGAGCGTGACATCGGCCGGAACGCCGTGTTCGTTGCGGAACCATTTCACTTCTTGGCGGTTGCCGGCGATGTTCCACTCCCAGCGCACGCCGCCTTCCGTGCCAAGAAATTCGACATATGCCCGCTCTTCTTCAATGTGCGACGCCCAGCTCGTCTCCAGCAGCACCGTCGCGTCGTTTTCGAGCTGGATGAACGCCGCGGCGAAATCTTCGACCGTATAGGCGGCATCAGGCGAAAACGTCGTTCCCGGCCATGCCCCTTGGCGACGCGGGCCAAACTTCGCGTACGTTTTCCCCGTCACGGCAACCGGGTTCGGATTGCCGAGCAGCCAAAGGGTCACATCGAGCATATGGACACCCAAGTCAATGAGCGGACCGCCGCCGGAGCGCTCGCGGTCAAAAAACCATGCCCCCCATGCGGGAATGCCGCGGCGGCGCACCCAGCCCGTTTTCGCGTAATAAATCTCGCCGAACGCACCGGATTGAATTCGCTCATGCAGCCATTGCGCCGCTTGGCGGAAGCGGTTGTTCAACGACACCATAAACTGTTTTCCCGACTCATCACGGGCGCGGATGATGGCATCGGCCTCTTCCGCTTTCGTCACCATCGGCTTTTCGCAAAGCACGTGTTTCCCGGCCCGCAAGCTGTCGACCGCCACTTGGGCGTGCAAAAAATTCGGCACGGTAATGATGACGGCATCGACATCTGGTGAGGCGAGCAGTTCCTTGTAGTCGCGATACACTTCACGGATGCCGTACGTTTTCGCTTTCTCCGCGGCCGCTTGTTCATTGACGTCGCAAATCGCCTGCAAGACGACGCGCTCGGGCAGGGCGAGCGCCGCCTTGATATGTTCTTTGGAAATCCCTCCGGCTCCAATCAAGCCGAGGCGGATTGGAATCGTGTTTCCCATGTCCTTTTCCCCCTTGCATTTTATGTTTGCGGCTTCCATATTCCATCGGTTCTCCCATCATTCCTCGTGATGTAATCGATTACATCATCACCGGAAAATCCGCCCGTCCCCCAGGACCGGAACGGGACGCTCTGTCCAGTTCTTCAGACAGAGCGCCCGCCTCCACATGAATCGCGGATGACAAGCCGGTCGGGAAGAACGAGCTGGCGCCGCTCGACATCGATTCCTTCAATGAGCCGAAGCAGCAACTCCATCGCTTTTTGGCCGATCTCAAACATCGGCTGGGCGATGGTTGTAAGGCTCGGTTCAAAAATCGAGGCCATGTGAATGTCGTCAAATCCGACAACGGCTACATCGTCGGGAACGCGCCCGCCGCGATGGCGAACCGCTTTGATCGCCCCAATCGCCATCTCATCGTTGGCGGCGAAAATCGCGGTTGGCGGCTTCTCAAGGGCGAGTAGCTTGAGCGTCAAATGATATCCGGACTCATAGGTAAAATCGCCTTCCTGCACGAGCGCAGCGTCCGCCTCAAGCTCATGCTGCGCCAGCGCCTGTTGGTAGCCGCGCAGCCGGTCGCGGCTTAAAATGATGTTCATTGGCCCGGACAGGTGGGCAATGCGGCGATGGCCGAGGCGGATCAAGTGTTCGGTCGCCTTACGGGCGCTGCTGATGTTGTCGATCGAAACGGTCGGGATGTCCGCCCCTTCCAAATACTCGCACGCCAAGACGATCGGAAACTGGCGCGCCATCTCTTCCATCAGCTCTTTGCGGATGCGGGCGGTCAAAAAAATCATCCCGTCGACTTGCCGCTGCGGCAATACGTTCAAATATTGCTCCTCAAGCCGCGCGTCATTTTGCGTATCGCCAAGCAGCACTTGATAGCCGTGCTTGAGGGCGACCGCTTCAATGCCGCGCAGCACTTTCGAGAAAAATGGATTCGTAATATCGGGCACGACGACGAGCACCGTCTCGGTCTCCATCCGCCGCAAATACCGGCCGAGCACGTTCGGCTGGTAGTTCAGCGCTTCAATGGCTTCAAGCACGCGCTGCCTTGTCTCCTCGGTGACGTTGCCCGTGTTGCGCAACACGCGCGACACGGTCGCCGTCGATACGTTCGCCCGCTTCGCCACGTCTTTTATGCTTGCCATTGGTCGTAGTCCTCTCGCTTATGTAATCGATTACATCACCATCGTATCGGAAAGACAGGACGGTTGTCAAGCGTTGTTTTTCCTATCCGTCTCAGACATGGGTTGCTCCTTCTTTTTGGCGAAATGCCGTTGATTGGCTGGTGACAGCCGTTTTTCCACCAGCCTTCTCGTAATCGATTTTTTATAGTTTCCATGCAGGATTTTTTCTTCTGCTCACGAATCAATATGATGTAAAGTTTCAAAGCGAGGTGATCGAATGGCCATTGACCATGACCGATTGTTCAAAGAACTAATCCAAACGTTCTTCGAAGAGTTTATTCTCCTCTTTTTCCCTGACATGCACGAACACATTGATTTCCGCCATTTGTCCTTTCTATCCGAAGAACTGTTCACCGATGTCACGGCAGGTGAAAAATACCGCGTCGATCTATTGGTTGAGACGAAGCTGAGAGCAGAAGACGGATTGATCATTGTGCATGTAGAAAACCAGGCGTATATCCAACCGTCATTCCCCGAGCGAATGTTTCTTTATTTCAGCCGTTTGTTCGAAAAATACCGCACCCGCATCGTTCCGATCGCCGTCTTCAGCTATGATGCCCTCCGCAAGGAACCGTCCGTATTCTCGATCGAGTTTCCCTTTGGCGACGTGCTGCAGTTTCGCTTTTTCCCCGTAGAGCTGCGCAAGAAACATTGGCGGGATTATATTCGGCATGACAATCCGATTGCGGCTGCCCTTCTTGGCAAAATGGGGTATACTGAAAGTGAGAAAGTCGAGTTGAAAAAAGAGTTTTTGCGCATGTTGGTGCGATTGGAGCTGGATGAAGCGAGGCAGCGGCTGCTGTTGGGCTTTTTTGAAACATATGTGAAGCTGTCGGAGGAGGAAGAGCAACAACTGCAAAGAGAGGTGAAGGCGATGGAAACGAAAGAAAGAGAGAAAGTGTTGGAGCTGATCATTTCCTATGAGCAAAAGGGAAGGAAAGAGGGATTGGAAGAAGGAATGAAACGCGGGATTGAACAAGGGATCAAGCAAGGAATGAAACAAGGAATGAAGCAACTGATTCGCAACATGGCGCGCAAAGGAATGACGGTGGAAGACATTGCCCGGTTGGTGGATCTCCCAGAGGAAGATGTTCGGGGATTGCTTGAAAAGTAGGGAAATCAAAAGCAAGTGGATGGCCCTGGAAAATACCGAAAGAAGACGGTTGGCGGCGACAAGCGGCCAACCGATCGTCGTACGAACAGCATGGCCTAAAGATGCCCGGAGACCGCCGTGTTTGTGAAGCCCGTGACTTTCGAAGATCCAGTGCCTAAAAAAGCCTAACCAACCATCTATGAATCATTGGGAGAGGGGAACTCCATGGAAATTAGAAAACCAAACGATTCGGAATACAAAACGATTTTATCACTCACACCACAAGCATTATTCGAAGGCACATTAGGCGAAGCAAAACCGTCAGATGAAAAAGTCAAACAACTGATTGAGCCATTATTGCAGAAAGGGAGCTATTATTTGATCGCAACGGAAGGCAATCATCTGATAGGTTGGATTTTAATCGGAGCAAGTCAAGACCTGCTTACTGGGAAAAGATATGGATTCATCTATGAATTGTTTGTGTTAGAAGAATTTAGAGGAAAGGGAATGGCAAGGAAATTAATAGAAGCCGGCATCGAACATTTGAAACAAGATGGATATTCAGAGGTTCGTTTGCGTGTATATGCAGGAAATCAAGCGATGAAACTGTATGAAACACTCGGATTCAAGCACCACACCATTATCATGAGCATGAACGTGTAAGGCAAACATATCCCGCCCACCGTCATCCTTAGCAGGCGGCAAGAAGAAGCGCCTTTGCCCGAACGCAAAGGCGCCCATAGTGGTGTTCAGTCCGATTCATCTAATCAATCGCCTGGCGCGCACGGTCTTGCAGCATTTTCACCCCAGCGAGTGAAATCAAGCCCATGACGACGATATAGAAGGAGATGGCGGTGGCGCTGCCGTATTTGTGCAACAGCCACGTGCTGATGAGCGGGGCTGGGCCGCCGGCGATGATCGAGGCCAGCTGGTAGCCGAGCGAAGCGCCGCTGTAGCGAAGCCGCGTCGGGAAGTTTTCCGCGATCATGGCCGCCTGCGGGCCATACAGCATGCCGTGGAACACCATGGCCACGACCGTCGCCAAGAAGATGAGCCCGACGCTTTTCGTATTGACCAGCCAGTAATACGGAAACGCCCAAAGCATCAACAAAATCGTGCCCGTCATGTAGACGCGGCGGCGGCCCCACCGATCGGATAAATGGCCGGAATAGACGATCGAAAGCGCGTTGATCACCGCAGCGATAATCGTCACATTGACGAAAACGCTTTTTTCCATCCCCAAAAATGTCGTCCCATAGCTGACGATAAATGTGACAAAAATGTAGAATGACCCGTTTTCAATCACCCGCGCAAGCGCTGACCATAGAATTTCGCGCGGATGCTTGACCAGCACCTCGCCGACCGGCATCTTGCTCGTTTCTTGTTTTTTCATCGCTTCTTGGAACAGCGGCGATTCGAGCACTTTCAGCCGGATGTACAGCCCGATGGCGATGAGAAGGAAGCTTATGAGAAACGGAACGCGCCATCCCCACGCATAAAAGCTGTCGCCGCCCGCCGCAAGCATCAGCGTCGTCACAAGGGAAGAGGACAACAGCCCGAACGGCACGCCCATTTGCGGCAGCGAGGCCATAAACCCACGCCGTTTGCCTTCTTCCCACTCCATCGCAATCAAAATTGCGCCGCCCCATTCCCCGCCGACGCCAATGCCTTGAATGAGACGCAGCGCGGTCACTAGCACCGGCGCCCACAGGCCGATTTGCTCATAGGTCGGCATCAGGCCGATCAACGCCGTCGCCAATCCCATCAACAGCAGCGTGGCGACCAACGTCGCCTTCCGGCCGATGCGGTCGCCGAAATGGCCGAAAATCGCGGCGCCGACCGGCCTGGCGATAAATCCTAACGCAAAGGTGGTAAAGGATTGCATCAGGGCGACGTACGAATCTCCCTCTGGAAAGAATAATTGTGGAAACACGAGAGCGGCCATCGTCCCGTAAAGGAAGAAATCGTACCATTCAATCGTCGTGCCGACCACACTGGAAATCGCCGCCCGCTTTTTTTGACGCTTCAATTCCACCGTATCCATCATCGTTACAGCCATTCACAACACCCCTTTCACGCAATCAAAGTGCGCGCATCTCATGGAAACGGAAAAACAAATGGATGATAGCAAAAAAACGAACATAATGTTAGCGCTTCCAAAAACAAACCGTCATGGACTCGTTTCTTTGTCAGACCGTCATGACGTTTCACAAGCCCGTCATGGAGCTTTCCCTTCCCGCGCTACAAGCACATGCACAACGGCATCGACGACCGTTTCTTCCCGCTGGTTGACAATCCGCTGATGCACCGTGACGAGCCCGGCTTCCTCGCCCCGTTCCGTCAACCGCTTCACTTCCGATTCCACGTAAATCGTATCGCCGATTTTCACCGGACGGACGAAGCGGAGCGCGTCGATGCCGTAAAAAGCGAGCACACATCCCGGCTCCATCACCCATAGTCCCGTCGCCACCGACATTGTCAGCATCCCGTGGGCGATCCGTTCGCCAAACCGCGTCTGCCGTGCGTACTCGCGGTCGAGATGGAGCGGATAAAAATCACCGGAAACGCCGGCAAACTGCACAATATCAGCTTCGGTAATCGTCCGCCCGCGCGAACGGTGGCGCTCGCCAAGTGCATACTGTTCAAACGGACGGTCAAATCGCACGCCTTCCCCTCCTCTTGATTGGTGCAAAAAAGAGTAAAATGAAATTCCACCCCCTTCCGGTCTGACAGCTATATTTTTCTAATATTCAGAATATTGTCTGTGTAGATTTTCCTTTGCGCATCCCTCCCCGCCAGCCGTCTGTCATTAACATATGAACGGAGTGAAGCGGATAGAACTGCTCCTCCTCTGTTTCGTGTTTCAAAATGGGCATTACCCAAAAAACAAAAGGATGCTCACCTGGCATCCTTTTTCATGTTCGTTCTTTATTCTTTTACCGAGCCGGACGTGAGCCCAGAGACGATGCGGCGCTGAAACAACAGCACCATGATCACAAGCGGGATCGTCACCACCACGGTGGCTGCAGAAATTTCGCCCCACGGGATCGTATACTGGCCTTGGAACATGGCAATGCCGACCGGAACGGTTTTGTATGTTTCCGCTGTGTTGATCGTCAAGGCAAATAAAAATTCGTTCCATGCGGCAATGAAGACGAGAATGGACGTCGTAAACACCCCTGGCACAGCGAGCGGCAAAATGATTTTAAAATACGTCTGCATCGGCGTCGCCCCGTCCATTTTCGCCGCTTCTTCCAAGTCAAACGGAATCTTACGGAAAAAGGTGACAAGCAGCCAAATCGACAACGGCAAGGCAAACGTCGTATACGGAATGATCAATCCTAAGTAGCTGTTCGTCAACCCGAACTTTTTCACAAACATGTAAATCGGAGAAATGGTGGCAATTTGCGGAAACATGGATACAGCCAACACCAAGCCGAGAATGACCGTCTTGCCTTTAAATTCAAGGCGCGCGATCGCATAAGCCGCAAACGCGGCGACAAAGACCGTATACACCGTCGTAATGGTCGCCACGACCGTGCTGTTCCATAAATAGCGCAAAAACGGGTAATTGACAAAGACCGATACATAGGATTTTAAGGTCGGATGGCTCGTCAACCAATCGAACGCTTTGTCGCCAAACAATTCGCTAAGCGGCTTAATGGAACTGAGCAAAACCCATAAAAACGGAAACATCACAAAGAACACAAACAGGGCTAAAAACACGTAAAAGAGCGGACCTGCTTTTTTCGTCATGATCCCACCTCGCTTATCGTTTCACACTCGCGCTGTCAGACAGCAAATCCTTTCCAAGCCACTTAATATAAATCATCGAAATGATGGCTACGCAGAGAAATACAACGACCGCCAGCGCCGACCCCGCGCCGAAATTCGTCTGCGAGAACATGACTTTATACGCTAAAATCGAAATCGTCTCCGTCGAGTTCGCCGGCCCTCCGCCGGTTAAGACGTAAATCAGGTCGAACACGCGGAACGCATCGAGCGTGCGGAACAACAATGCGACTAAAATGCTTGATTTTAACATAGGCAGCGTGATTTGGGTGAATTGCTGCCATTTGGTGGCCCCGTCGATCGAGGCGGCCTCATACAACGAACTCGGAATCGTTTGCAGCCCGGCCAGCAGCAAAAGCGCCATATAAGGGGTTGTCTTCCATACATCGGCAAAAATGACCGCAAACATCGCCCCCGCTTCCGTCGTCAACAAATCTCCCATCCGGTCGACCAAACCGATTGTTTCAAAATAATGGGCGACAATGCCGTTTTGTCCATCATATAAAAATTTCCACATCAGCGCCGATACGGCAGTCGGAATCGCCCACGGAATCAAAATCGTCGCCCGCACCACCCCTCGTCCAAAAAAGGCCTTATTGATGAGCAACGCAATTCCGAGCCCTAACACTAGCTCAATGGCGACCGACACGACCGTAAAGAACGTCGTATTCCATAACGCCTTCCATAAGCGCATGTCGCTGAAGCTGTCCTTATAATGCTTGAGGCCGACAAAATTCGGCTCGATCACAACCCCTTCGAGCCCTTCGGCCAAGCCGACGACTTTATCCGCCTGCTGCAGTTCGCCCGCTTTTTTCATCTCCTTCAGCGCTCGGACGACATCATCAACCGTGTCGGTCAGCCGCTCGGCCGTCTGTTTGTCCAGCTCGACGATCTTCAGCTCATCGCTTGGCGTCTCGAAATTGTCGAGCACTTCGTTCACTTTGTCATATTGCCTTGCCACTTGATCATTCGAACGGATCGCCGCATCCAGTTTCGCGAGCTTTTGTTCGATTTGCGCCAACGTTTGTTTCGTTTGTCCATCCGCAGCCGCCATTTCCTGCTTAAGAGCGCTTTTGAGGAACGGATAGTTTTGTAGATATCCTTCCAGATCGAGGCTGTAACTCCAGTGAATCGACGATTTGGTCGGGTCGTTGAGCCGATAGTCGAACAAGCTGTAATAAAAAGACTGAATGACAGGCCAAATGGCAATCGCTAAAATGAGCAGCATGGCCGGTGCGACAAGCGAATAGCCTAATAGGCGCTCCATTCGCTTTTCATTCCTCATCGCTGTTCTCTCCCTTCTGCTTGGAAAAGGATATTAGCCTTCAGCACCGGGCAGATGACGGCCTGAAGGCTAATGAACCGAAAGTGGTCAAACAACATGGCGTTCTTTGTTTGGCTGATGGGGCATTGGCCGGCGTTGGCCGGATTCAGATCGGCCACAAGCGCCGACCCAGTCATTCGCCTTACTTATTCAAGGCTGCTTTCATTTCTTTTTCCATATTGGCCACGGCTTGTTCGACTGTCATCTCCCCGGCCAGCGCTTTCGATACGTTGATTTGGATGATTTCGGAAATTTCTGGATAGTTCGGGACGACCGGGCGAGGCACGGCCGCATTCAAAGCGTTGACAAACCCTTCTTCCGCAAAGAACGGATTCGCTTTCAACACTTCCTCATCCTTGAACAACTCAGGCAATGTCGGCGCCAAACCGCCATAAATCGCGGAAATTTTTTGCCCCTCCGGCCCCGTCATAAATTTGACAAATTCCCATGCTTCTTTCGGATGTTTCGAATATTTGTTGATCGCGGTCATCCAGCCGCCCAGCGCGGCAGCCGAACCTTTGTCTCCGGCCGGAAGCGGCGCCACGCCGACTTTGCCGACGATTTTCGATTGCTCTTGATCGTTGGCTAAAGCGTACTGGTATGGCCAGTTGCGGATAAACGGCGACTGCCCTTCAATGAACGCGGTATGGGATTCCGGTTCCATAAACGTTGTCACGTTGCTCGGCACGACATCCGATTGAACGATTTCGACCATTTTTTTCAAACCTTTAATAGCTTCGGGACTGTTGACGACGACGTTGCCGTTTTCGTCGACAATTTTCCCTCCATACGAAGCGATAAATTCTACCGCGTTGCAGACGAGCCCCTCATACTGCTTGGCCTGCATCAAATAACCGAACTTCGTGCCGCCTTTTCCTTTCAGCTCTTTTGCCGTCTTTAACAATTCATCCCATGTTTTCGGCACTTTCTCCTCAGGCACGAGGTCGGTGCGATAAAACAGCATACCGGTGTCAATAAATTTCGGCATTGCCCATTGCTTGCCATTAAAGTTGCCGGCCGCAAGCGCCCCTTGGTTGTATTTGCTGAGGTCAATGCCGTCTTTCTCAATAAAACGGTCGAGCGGCAGCGTATAACCCGCTTGTGCAAACTCCGCCGGCCAAATGACGTCAAGATCCATGACATCGATTTCCGATGACTGCGCATTTAACATCGTAACGTAAGCATCATGCTGCTTCCCGGTGTCAGCCGGCATTTCACGAAATTCAACATCGATGTTCGGATGCGCTTTTTCGAACGCTTCGATGATTTTTTCGGTCGCTTTCGTCGAATCTTGGCCGCGGGCATAGACAATTTTCACTTTTTCCGACTCGCCCGTGTTTCCTGCTTCTTTTTTGCTGTCTTGGCCCGTCTGGCTCTCGCTTTGGCCGCCGGAGCATGCCGCGAGCCCCATCGTAAGCGCTAACAAAACAGCCGATGTTTTGAGTGTCTTTTTCACCATGATTCTCCCCCTTTAAATTTTGGATTTGTCAAACACCACATGGCATCGCGTATAGTGGTTGCTTCGACTGCCCCAATCACCTCCTGGACATGACATCCATTGACGTTTGACTTGGCATCCCCCACTGCTTGTCTATACACATTCTTTGTAATCGATTACATACAAAACGATGAACACCCTCATGTCCGCTTTTTTCTTTCCTCTCGAAGCTGAAAACGTGCAGTGTTCCCATGCTTCCCTGTTCAACCAAAGCAACCTGTCTAGGCCGTCGGTCACCCTGCCCGCTTTGCCAGCTTCTTTTTGCACCTTGGTTATGTAATCGATTACAAAATCATCTTACATTGCCGAAAAATCGTTCGTCAAGTCCCTAAATGCTTTTTTTGCTTTATAAACAAAGAACCCCAAGCAAACTCGCTTGGGATGTTCCTTCACACCTCCACCGTCTTCCCTTCCTCGACGATATGATAAAGCAAATGCGCCAGGTGGTGGATCGGTCCGTATTCCTCTTCGCCGTCTTCCGTCATTTCTTCTTCGTCGGCGAATTCAAGGTCGTTCAAATACAGCGCCATAAATTCGTAAAAGTCTTTCAGCTCAAAGCTGTAGCACGCGCTCGGGTCTTCGTTGTCTTCTTCATATTGAAGCATTAAATACGATACGTTGCCTTCGTTGTCCTCAGCGTCGAAAAAGACGAAATAGCCGATATTGGTGTCAAGGTCAAACAGATGCCGCGTCCCGCCCTCGGTCGCCTTGTCAAAATCCTCTTGGCTCAACTTGCCGACGTTCATCGCTTCGACGTCGTCTTCGCGGTGAAACTGGACCGTAAATGTTTTCATCGTGATTGCCTCCTTAGAAAATGCTTAATGAATACGTTTTTGACAGCCGCTCGAGCAGTTTCACCCCGGTCAAGCTGTTCCCTTTATCATCGAGAGCCGGGCCGAAAATACCGATGCCGCACCGGCCCGGGACGGCGGCGAGAATGCCGCCTGAAACGCCGCTTTTCGCCGGAATGCCGACTTTGATGGCAAATTCCCCAGATGCGTTGTACATGCCGCACGTGACCATAAATGTTTTGCAAATGCGGGCGACATCAAGCGGCATGATCGGCTCGCCCGAATGCGGGTCGCGCCCGTCAAGCGCGAACACCAAGCCGATGCGCGCCAGGTCGATGCACGTCATTTCAATGGCGCACTGCTTCGTGTACAAATCCATCAGCTCTTCGACATCTTCGTCAATGATACGATGCTGCTTGAGAAAATAGCAAAGCGAACGGTTCAAAAACGCGGTTTCAAATTCGGAGCGGGCCACTTCCTCCGAATACGCGATCTGTTCGTTGCCCGCCAATCGGCGAACAAACGCCAACAGCCGTTCCAGCCGTTCGGACACCGAGCCGCCTTGAATCATCGACGTGACGACAAGCGCGCCGGCATTAATCATCGGATTCAGCGGCTTGGCAGGCTTTTCCTCTAATTTGGCAATGGAATGAAACGGATAATCCGTCGGCTCCATGCCGACTTTATGGAACACTTCATCTTCTCCGTGATCCATCAACACAAGGGCCAGGGCAAGAATTTTGGAAATGCTTTGCAGCGTCACTTTCACCGTCACATCCCCGGCGCTTGCCACCTTGCCGTCCGGGGTGTAAACGGCAACTGACAGTTCATTTGGATCGGCCTTGCCCAAGGCGGGAATGTAATCGGCTACTTTTCCATAGCGGGCGTACTGTTTCGCTTCTTCGACAAAGCGGACCAATTGTTCTTGACTGTACACAGGCATCACCGATCGTTAGTATCGCCTGTTTTTTCCGTTTCTATGCCCAAACGATGCAAACAGCGGCGATTTCAGACAGGGGGGGCGCTTTGCCCTCGCCAAGCGGACCGCCGGCAAAAACCGCCCCGCTCTCCTCCAGTCGGCGGCCTGAACCTGCTGTTTGAACAGCAGCCGTTTTTCTTATTCTTCTTCGGCAAATACGTTTTTTAATTCGATCGCAAATCCGGGAAACAGACGGACAGGAATCGTATCATCGCGGACATACATCCCTTGATGGCGGAATCTTCCTTCTTCGAGCACATAGACATCAATCGTCTCATTCATCGGATCGGCAATCCAATATTCTTTCACCCCTGCCCGCTCATAACGGTGAAATTTGACAATTTTGTCCTTGCGCACCGTCGATTTTGAAATAATCTCCACAACGAGATCCGGCACGCCGACAATTCGTTTTTCGCGAATTTTGCTTTTGTCGCAGACAACGACAAGATCTGGCTCAACCCATTCGCGAATTTGTTCCGGATCATCCCGATCCGCCAAACAAACGTCGATCGGAGCACCAAATACGGTGCATGTTTTCCCCCGCAAATATGTCGCAAATTCCACCAACAATTCACGTTGCACGGCCTGATGTTTCGGCGTCGGAGCGCGGGACATGTTGAAGACTTGGCCGTCAATGACCTCATAGCGTACATCTTCGTCGAGCAACATATATTGCGCATAAGTGAACGGCTGCCCTTTTCCCGGCGCTCGCATGAAAACGGCCTCCTTTCCTCTTTTCTTTTTAGTATACTTGAATACCACCTGGCAACCTAGCGTTTTCTTTTTCTCCACAACCCGTTGCAGACAAAGGAGAACCGTTTCAAGTATAATGAAAAAGAGGTGAGGAGCGTGCAAGAAGCCATCAACATGTCCACATCCCCGTCATGGGAACATCAAATCGTTTGCGACAATCTTGTTTCCGTGATCAAAGGAAAAAGCCCATGTCAACCGATTTCCAACTTGTCCGTGAAACTCGAGAAGAACGGAAACGTGATGAACGAGTTTATCCAGCCGGATGTCGCTGTCTATTGCGAACGGCCGGAAAAAATCATCGGCGGCTATAAGGGGCGGCCGCTCATCGTCATCGAGGTGGTCAGCCCGTCAACCTACAAAATCGATGTGACACTGAAAAAAGATTTGTACTGCGCCTACGGAGTGGAAGAATACTGGATCGTTGACCCATACAACAAAACGATCCGTCAGTGCACACTCGAACATGATCGATACGCCGAGACGATCATCGCCTGCGGCGAAACGTTCGATTCTGTGATCGGAACGATTGACACTGCGCTCGTGTTTCAAGGTGTTTAACCGCCTGTTGATCGCCGGCGACGCCCTCTCCACCGAAGCCGGGCGACTATGGGCGGAATTCGGCGGCACACCTGATATGGGCGAAGCCATGCACTCTGTCCGCAAATTGCTTGAATTTGATATCGAGACGGCCATCTGTTACCACGGTGAAGCATGCCGCGGCGATATTCGCGAACAATTGGAGCGAATTGTTTCATCGATGGCATAACCTCATTCGGCGGCACAGCCCTGACAGACGAAGCCTTCTTTTTTGTTAACATCGGGGATGCCGACAACGGCATCCTTTTCTGATTTCCTGAAAAATTAGCCATTGATCTTATCCCGTTTTTCTTGTATAATGAAGTATGTCTGACAAACCATTTCGGGATGTAGCTCAGCTTGGTAGAGCACACGCATGGGGTGCGTGGGGTCGCAGGTTCAAATCCTGTCATCCCGATCGAAGGAAACCAGCCGAAAAAACGTTCGGCTGGTTTTTTTGTTCTCTCACGCGTTTCCTCCTCGTGACGCCGTTTTTCCCTATGAAATCAATCCAATCTGCCTTCCTGCCCAAGCGATACGGTCAACCGCCATATCAATGTCTTCTTCCGTCATCGCGGCGGTGATGGAAAAGCGAATGCGCGCCGTTCCCTCAGGGACGGTCGGCGGCCGGATGGCGATTGCGGCAAGGCCCGCTTCCTGCAGCAACTCGCTCATCGCCACAGCCTGGTCGTTCGGGCCGACGATCACCGGAACGATCGGCGTCTCGCTGCCGCCGGTGTCAAACCCAAGCTGTTTCAGTTTCGTGCGGAACTGTTCGCTTAAGGCGTGCAGCCGCTCGCGCCGCTTTGGCTCGGATTGAACGATATGAATAGCCGCTTCATTGGCGGCGAGAACCGCCGGCGGCAAGGCGGTGGTAAAAATGAAGCTGCGGGCGCTGTTGATCAAATAGTCGACCAGCCACGGCTCTCCTGTTACATACGCGCCAAAGCTGCCAAGCGCTTTGCTGAAGGTGCCGATGGCGATTACATCCTCTTCCTTCTCAAGCCCGAAATGGTGAAGCAGCCCTTCGCCGTTCGGTCCAAACACACCGCCGCTGTGTGCTTCATCGACAATCAATATCGCGCGGTAGCGCCGTTTCAACTCGACAAGCTTCGGTAGTGGCGCTAGATCGCCGTCCATGCTGAAGACGGCATCGGTGACGATCCATTTCCGCTTATCGGGCGGAGATTGCTTCAACAATGATTCCAGCTGATCGATGTCGTTATGCCGATAGCAGAAACAGGCGGCTTTGCTCAAGCGGATGCCATCAATCAAGCTCGCATGGTTCAACTCGTCACTAAAAACAAGATCATCGCGGCCGACTAACGCTGTCAATACGCCGATGTTGGCCGTGTAGCCGCTGTTGAAAATAAGCGCCGCTTCTGCTCTTTTCCATTGTTTCAATGCGGCTTCCGCCCGCTCATAGAGCGGATGATTGCCGACGACGAGCCGCGACGCGCCCGCTCCGGCTCCGTAGGTTCGCATCGCCTCACAGCCCGCCTCAATCAGCCGCCTATCATCCGCTAACCCTAAATAATTATTGGACGCTAAATTCAACATCGGCTTTCCGTCCAACATGACCGAAGCGCCTGACGCCTCTGCCCGGCGCAGCTGGCGCTTTTGCGCTTTTTGTTCCCATTCGAGCAGTTGGGCGGTTAGTTCGGTTTTCATCCCTATCCCTCCTTATATGTAAACTGTTTATAAAAAATAGTTTACATTAAAACCCGCAACTCGGCTAGGAAAAGATGATCGGTTTTGTTAATTGATTATTTAGCACATTGTTTTGGAAATTATTCTTTTCCACCCTCGACCGCATGCATAGTTCAATCGCAGACATGTCATACTATGCGTGTTATCGGCAAAAAGGAGGTGGTGGAAATGGACGTCCGTCGGGCGCAAGAAATCGCGTCGTCGCCGGTGATGGCAAACGTCACGTACAACGGCCAGCGCATTTACATTGAGCATGTTGACCAACAAAAAGGCGTAGCAACGATCCACCCGCTTGACAACCCAAATCAAAAGCAAAGCGTGCCGGTCGCAAGCTTAGAGGAGCATTCGTAACGAAAAAAGCGAGAGAAAGGACGCGTCCTTTCTCCCGCTTTTTGATTTAATCGGCCGTCAGCTCTTCCCGCTCTTTGTAGGCCTCTTGCACCGTTTGTTCCTTCATCGCTGTCCGGCCTGCCGTCCGTGTGTCGGCGGCGCGGGCCGGATGCCCGGCGCGTTGGTTGTCCGGTTTCCGTTTCATCGCCCTCCCCTCCTTCATCCCTAGCATGCCCCAAATGAGACGGGTTTACGATAGCGAAGGGGAAAGCGGCCCTTCTCGCCTCAAGCACGGTTTCACCTGATTTTTTCCAACAGCTCGATCCGATTGCGGAACGGATCGCGAAATGAAAAGCGCTTCACTCCTGGGATCGGTTTTTCGTCTTGCGTCGCGACGCCGTGCTCTTCCAAATAACGGCGCGCCGCTTCCACATCTTCCACTTCGAAAGCGGGGTGGCTTTTGCTGTTGTAGCCGTCGCGTTGTTCCGCCCCGATATGGAGCTCGATATCGCCGACTTTGTACCAAAGCCCACCGTTTCCTTTCAGCGATGCCGGCTTTTCGATTTCTTGAAAACCAAGCACACCGGTGTAAAAGGCGCGCGCTTCGTCTTCGGCGCCAAACGGAATGCAAATTTGCACATGGTCAAGCCGTTTGACACGAATCATCGGTTTTCCCCTCCCTGTTCGAATGCCGGTTGTATGCGGCGGATGAACGAAACAGCGGCGAGCACCCAAACAAGCAGCACCGCTTCGACCGCCCAAACGTTCGTGACCACTTTCGCTTGGTAAAGCGCCGGCATCACGTCCATCGCCGCATGGATCAAAATGGCGTACAGGACATAGCGGAATTGCTTCTCCCGCACCCCAAACAAAACGAGGAGCGACAGCGCCACGTGCACTGTAAGCGCAAACAGCCGTTCCAAGCCGCCTAACACGTACATCGCAAACGGCGTGTGCAACACTTGCTCCTTGATCAGCTCCGCCTGTCCTGCCGGAAGCGATGGGGCGATCGTTTTGTCGAATGATCCGGATTGAATCAAGCTCGCAAGCACGATGACATTGACCGCGCCAACCGCCCCGAGCAATACCGCTTCCGTCCCGCCGTGCCCAAGCCCGAATGATAAACCATCGCCATATCCGCGATGTTGCTTTAGCAGCCAACGGAACCCGACATAGCGGCCAAGTTCTTCAAACACGCCAGCGGCGAGCGCGGCGTACAGGACAAAGAGCCAAACGCTGTCTGTTCCTTTTAACGCTGGCCGGCCCGGTTCGAGCACAGCGATGTGCAGCGCTTTTTCCAATACTTGTGAGAAAACGAGAAACACAACAGCCCCGACGCCGAGCGCTTTCCATGAAAGCCATCCTTTTTTTCTCCCGTACCATGCGAGACCAACAGGAACAAGCAGTGAAATGGCAAGCTGCACCGCCGCACCGATCATTCCCACGTCCCTCTCCCCCCTGCCGCTTATTTATGAACGGTTGCGCTGTTCTTGCTGCTCATAAAGAAACGATTGAACGATGAGATACAAATTGCCGACAACGATGATGACGAGAAACAAAACAGCCCTCATCTCTCCGCGCCAAAACGCGGTGAGCATCGACAAAATCCCCATCGCGATAAACACCTTGCCGCCAAGGCGGTGCGTTTTGTTCCAAACGGCCTCGCTTTCCAACGTCCACGGCGTGCGGATGCCGATAAAATAATTCGGTTTGATTTTCGGCATGTAGTTTCCCAACACGATGAACAGCACTCCGACACCAATCGGCACAAGCCGTCCAACATCGACCGGAACTCCGAGATTGTACGCCAATGTTGCGATATGCAGGAGCAAGAAAAAGAAGGCGAGCGCCGCGTTGACAATGCGATAGCTTTTTTGAAAACGGCCGTAACTTTCTTTTTTCGGGTCAAACTTCGGCAACACTCCCATCAACATGATGAGAAGTGTCATCAATAAGGGGGGAAGGAAGGCACCCAACCATTTGTTGCTGAAGCCGTCGGCTTCACCCGCTGCGTTCCAGTGAATGGCCACTTGATCCGGCAAATAAGGAATGGCAGCCAGACTGATGACATAGGCGAAAACTGTAAGCATGATCGCAAGCCGATTACTCTTCCACATGTTTCTCTCCCCTTTCGACAAAATCGTAAAACCAGCGCAGCAAATCTTGAAACACCGTCGTGTTCAGAGAGTAGTAGATATGCTGTCCCTCACGCCGGTCTTGCACCAAATCAGCCTGTTTGAGAATTTTCAAGTGATGCGAGACGCTCGGTTTTTGCATATCAAAATGCGAAGCGATCTCCCCTGCTGTCAACTCCCCGTTCCGCAACAAGGATAAAATTTTCCGGCGCGTCGGGTCGGCGATCGCTTTAAACGCTTCGTTGAATGACAATGGCGATCCCACCCTGCAAACGAGTTTTCGTTGGATGAACCGCTGAGGGGCATCTTTCGTTTATCACAGCTTCGTACGCGGCACATGCAAACGATTTTTCATGCCGGTCTATAGTTAGACATTTAGGAAATTATCTAAATACGGACAAAAACATTCGATATTTAGACATCTTTCTAATTAAAGAATATTCCATTTCCATTGGATTGTCAATGTATTTTTCGACTTTTCACCTCTCACATGCGGCATCCGACCGCTGCCCCTCGATGAAAGAGAAACAGCCCAGCGCCACCCCCTCCGCCACTGGCGGAGGGGGATTCCCCATTAACTTCCATTAAACCCCCGTCGGCCAAGCGGCGAGCAGCCGCTCGCTTTTTTCGCGCTTCGATGTCAGCAAATATTCAAGTGTCTGGCAAAGGAATTTCCGCGTCTTTGCTGGATGGATGACGTCATCGATCAAATGTTTGCGCGCCGCTCCATACGGCGAGCTGTCAAACGACCACTGCTTGAGCAGCTCCTGACGCCGCTCGTGCGGGTGGTCGGCGCGTTCAAGTTCGCGGCCGTATACGACGTTGACGCCGACTTCCGGACCGGTGAAATTGATTTCCGCGCTCGGCCAAGCGACAACAACATCCGCTCCCATCCCCGGCCCGCACATATTGCCGTACGCCGCGCCGATGCTTTTGCGGATGACAACGGAGATTTTCGGGACAGTGGATAGCGCCAGCGCCTGATTCCACACCATGATTTTCGTCGCCATTTTCGCTTTTTCCGCCTCGACACTGATGCGAAACCCCGGTGTGTCATGCAAAAAGATGAGCGGAATATGGTATGAGTCGCACAAGCAAATGAATTCCGTCGCCTTTTGACATTCCTGCGGCCCGGGCGCCCCCGCATATTGGCTCGGCTGATTGGCGATGATGCCGACGACATGGCCGTTTAGATGCGCCAAAGCGGCGATCAGCGCTTTGCCGAATGATTTCTGATACTCAAAATAATCGCCGTCATCGACAAGACAGGCGATGATTCGCCGCATATCATAGACGCGGCTTCGTCTGTCCGGCAAAATCGAAAACACTTCCTCCACCATCCGGTATGGATCATCGTCCGTCTTCCGCAGCGGCGGCCGCTCGTTCGCGTTTTGCGGCATGTACGAAAAAAACCTTTTTAGTTGCCCAATGCATTCTGCCTCTGTCTTGCCATCGGCGTCAATCTGTCCGGTGTATTGATGGTGGATGTCGACGCCGCCGAGCTCTTCCGGCGCGACGCGCTGCCCGTTGGCCAACTCAAGCATGCGCGGTCCAGCGATCGCCATGCACGTCCCCTTCAGCTGCGTGACAAAGTCGCAGCTGACCGCCGTCCATGTCGGCCCGCCGTAGCTGTCCCCCAAAATTGCCGCCATCGTCGGCACTTGCCGGTGGTGGGTGAGCAGCTCGCGAGGAAACAATTTGTCGCTGATCCCGTCCGAGCCCATCCCATCCGGCATGCGCAACCCGCCGCCTTCATGGAGAAAAAACATCGGCAAGCCGTTTCTTACGGCCAGCGCATGCATTTGCCGCGACTTGCGCAAATGAACGCTCCCCTCCGTTCCCGCGAGCACCGTCTTATCCCCGGCGATGATGACCGCCGGGCGGCCGTCCACTTTGCCGATGCCGGCGACAAGTCCATCCCCGTACGTCGTTTCTTCCAAGCCGGGCTGATCGGATGTGTTCAGCTGTCCGAACTCGATAAAAGTTCCTGCATCCACAAGCAAGCTGATCCGCTCCCTGGCCGTCAGGAGCCCTTTTTCATGTTGCCTGGCGATTTTCTCTTCGCCGCCGCCCAACACGGCGCGCGCTTTTTTCGCCATCAGTTCGTCTGTTAATTGCCGCAAATTGTCCACCGTGATCCCCCCTTTTTTTCGGAAAAGGCGGGGCGGCCCGCGCCAAACTCCGCCGCTATATTTATTCTCTTGGAAGCAGCTTTCGCAATACTTTGCCTGACGGCGTCGCCGGCAATTCATCGATGAATTCGATATAACGCGGATACTTGAACGCCGCCATATGCGCTTTCGCCCATTCGATCAACTCAGACGGCGCCACCTTTCCTTTGCGCGAATCATGAAGCACGACAAACGCTTTCGGCACTTCCCCTTTCATCGGGTCAGGCACGCCGATGACCGCACATTGCTTGACGGCCGGATGTTCGTTCAACAGCGCCTCGACGTCTTCCGGAAAGACGCTGTAGCCGGACACTTTGATCATTTCTTTCAACCGCCCTTGGAAATACAAATAGCCGTCTTCATCAACATACCCGATATCGCCCGTGTACACCCACCCGTCTTTCAGCGTCTCGTTCGTCGCGTCATCGCGCCGGAAGTAGCCTTTAAAGACACCTGGATTTTTGACGACAATTTCCCCCGACTGCCCAGGCCCAAGCTCCCGTTTCGTTTCCGGGTCGATGATGCGAATGTCCGTCTCATATGTCGGGATGCCGCACGATCCAAATTTCACACGGTCATCCGGCATAAACGTGTCGCACGTATGCGTCTCGCTCAACCCGTAGGCGGCTTCGTACAACAGGCAGCCGCCGGTCGCTTCCGCCCACCGCTCGGCAAGGTCTTTCGTCACCGGCAGACCGAAGCTGGTGGCCAAATTGCGCTTTAAACTTGACACATCAGCCGAAGTCGTAGGCAGCACTTGCAATATAGCAGCGTTCATCGGCGCGATGCTGTACCAGGCGGTCACCTTGTACGTTTCGATGGCCTTGATCGTCGCCAACGGGTCAAAGCGGGTGAACAGCACGCACGGGTGGCCGGTATACACCGGGGTATTCAACCCCATCACCATCCCGGCAATATGGCAAAGCGGCGAATGGGCCATCAGCACTTCCGCTTTTTCCGTCAGCCGGTTCGCCTGCGCGGATGTAGCCGTCTTAAACAGCGCGTTGCCGTATGTCAGCATCGCTCCTTTCGGCCGTCCGGTCGTCCCTGAGGTAAAAATGATCAGCCCGACATCGTTCCATAAGTCAATAGGGGCGGCTTCATCAAACGGCAAATAAGCGGCGATGATGGCGGCGAACTCATCCACGCCTTCACACGCCTGCTTCGGTTGCAGCACCTCCTCGCAAAGTGGGATCTCTCCAGATGGATCAGGGTACTCGCCGTAATGGCACGATACGGTAAACGACAACGGCGCTGTTTGTTGTTCCGCTTGTCGAACGCGCGGCACTCCTTCCTCTCCGGCGATGATGCCGGCAAGCGGCACTTCAGCGAAAAAATAGGCGAGCTCGGATTCGCGGTACATCGGGTTGAGCGGGACGACAATGCCGCCGAGCTGCTGAACGGCAAAGTGAGCGATGATGTATTGCGGGCAGTTTTGCATGTACAAAGCGACATAGCTTCCTTTCCCCACCCCTTTTTCCCGCAAATAGCGGGCAAAACGGTGAACGTGATCGAGCAAGGTTCCCCACGTGATCACCTTGTTATAGAAAATGTACGCCGGCTCGTTTTCCTCGCGTTCGCCGCGATGGCGCAAATAGCCATAGAGCGGCTGTTCGCCGAGCTCATAGCGGAGTTCCTTCGGCAGCCCGCTCGGCCAGTATGGGCGTGTTTCATTCATTCGTTTCACCATCCCTTATAAAAAATACTGAACGGTTAGTATGTTACCTTGCAGAAAACGCTTTCAAATACTTGTTCATGTCTCCTGCTTCATCCATATGCATATCATTTCGCCGTCATTCGCCAAATTCCTTTCTCGAACAGCCAATCATTTTATCCGACGCGGCAAACGACCACCCCCTTCCACGTTGGAGAAGGAGCGGCCGTTCGGAAAAGGAGGAAAGCCCGGCGCAGCTTACGCGGCTTGATGGCGGTCATTGATGCGCCGTAGCCGGACGGTGTGGACGATGCGTTTTATTTATCCACCAATGGCGGAGATATGGCAACACCCAACGGTCCAAACCGCAGCGTCCCGCATTGGCCCCGGCGACGAGGAGAAAGACGGTAAGAAGCACCATTTGCGGGTTCGTGCTCGTCGTGCCTGAGAACATGAAGGCGAAGTTCATCACAGCTCCCATGAGGGCGGCAAACGTCGTAAACAATCCGAGAATGAGCGCGATCCCGACGAGAAATTCACCCCATGGCACAAGAACGTTGAACAATCCGACATTCGGCAACGCCACGTGTTCGATAAACGCCGCCCACCAGCTTTGCACGGCCGGATGTTCCCCAGCGGCTTTCGCCAACGCTCCTTTTAAAAATCCGGTGGCGTCAAACCCTTGCGTGATTTTCCCCCATCCCGCCATTACCCACTCATACCCTAAATACAACCGGAACACCATCATCAACCACGACGCTGTGACGTGCTCGCGCAACCATTTGACAACCATCGTATTTCTCCCCTTTCGTTTTAGAAAATGTTCTTTACACTTTTATCTTAATCGTTTTTTTCGTCTGGCGGAGCATATTTGCTCACCATTTCACAATATATTCAAAAAGTTATGGTGGAATTATGACTACGAGATCCATTCACAATATTAAGCATTAGGTCTTTATCCATAGGAAAACGGATTGACCGGCATCGCCAACCGCCGTTCATTCGATGAGCGCCTCGCCAGCGAGTGGGAACGCACAAAGCGGCAGAAAGCGCCGTTTGCCGTCATGATGGTCGACATCGATGCGTTCAAACGGTTCAACGACACGTACGGCCATCAATGCGGGGACGACTGTTTGCGCAAAGTCGCCTTGTCGCTTGAACAAACAGCCAAGCAATACGGCGGGACGGCAGCGCGCTATGGGGGTGAGGAATTTGCCGTCATTTTGCCGCACACTTCGCCGTCCGAAGCAGCGGCTGCCGCTGAGGCGGTGCGGGCAAACGTCGAACGGCTCGCCATTCCGCACGATTCCTCCCCTGCTGCTTGTGTTGTTACGGTCAGCGTCGGAGCCGCCGTCGCCGTCCCACAGCCAAATGAAGGCGCGGAGTCCCTTCTTTCCCTTGCCGATCAGGCGCTTTATCGGGCCAAGCAAAACGGGCGCAACCGGACGGAAGTAGCCTGTTTCGTCCGTGAATGAATCCCTCCCCTTTTTCCTAGGCGCGCATACAATGGTCATAAACGGCTTTTACGGAAAAAGGGGATGGAAACTATGGCCATTATTAACGGAACCCAATATATCGAGCGCATTGACCATCTTCGGTCCAATGTATGGATCAACGGCGAGCGGGTCGTGGGAAAGTTGTCGGAGCACCCGGCCTTCGCCGGCGCGATCCGAAGCCAGGCGCGTCTATACGATGCCCAGCACGACCCAACGAAGCAGCCGGTGCTGACATTCCACACATCAACGGGGGAACTGGCCGGCGCATCGTTTTTGCGGCCGATGACAAAAGAAGATCTCGAACACCGGCGCTTGGCGTTTCAGGAATGGGCACGCCTGACCGCCGGGATGATGGGGCGCTCTCCTGATTACATGAATACCGCGGTGATGGCACTTGCCTCTGCGGCTGACTTTTTTGGACAGCAGCACCCGTCCTATGCCGAGCATATCGAGCGTCTATATGAGCGGGCGGTCGCCAATGACTTGTCCTTTACCCATACGTTCGTCAATCCGCAAGTGAACCGCTCCCTCGGCTATATGGAAGAAGACGGCGGGCCGATCGCCGCCAAAGTCGTCCGTGAAACAGCGGACGGACTCCTCATCAAAGGCGCCCGCCTGCTCGCCACCCAAGGCGGCATGACCGATGAACTGCTCGTTTTGCCGGCCGGCGGGACGCTTCTTGGCGATGAATACATGTACGCCTTTTCCATCCCGAGCAATACGCCGGGGCTGAAGTTCGTTTGCCGGCCGCCGTTGGCTGCAGGAACTTCGTCGTTTGACGCCCCTCTTGGCTCGCGCTTTGATGAAATCGATGCCATGGTCGTATTCGATGAAGTGCTTGTGCCCTGGGACCGGGTATTTTTCTACAAAAACGCCTGGCTTGCCAAAGAACTGGATGAGGAAACCCACCTGTCCATTATGCTGCTGCATCAAGTGTTGGCGCGGCGCATTGTCAAAACCGAGTTTTTCCTTGGGGCGGTGGAACTGCTTAGCGAGGCGATCCAAATCGGCGGGTACCAGCATGTGCAGGAAAAAATCGGAGAAATCGCCGCTGCTTTGGAGGCGCTCAGGGGAATGCTCCTTGCCTCGGAACTCCATGCCAAACCAGACCGGCGCGGCACAATGGTGCCGGACGCCGCCCCGCTTTACGCTGCTGCCTTTTTATACCAGCGCCTGTATCCACGCTTTGCCGACATCATTCAGCTGCTTGGCGCCAGCGGGCTTGTCTGCCTGCCGACGGAAGCGGACTTTTCTTCCCCGCTCCGTCCAGATTTGGATCGGTACTTGCAAGCGGCGACGCTTCCCGCCGAACAACGGGTGCGGCTGTTCCGCTTCGCCTGGGATATGGCGATGAGCGCCTTCGGGACGCGGCAAACGCTGTATGAGCGGTTTTTCTTCGGCGATCCGGCTCGGTTTGCAACGACGTTCTACCACCGGTACGACCGAGAGGCATGCGCCGAGATCGTGCGTCAGTTTTTGGACAGCGAACAGCCATGACGGCGATGCCTCCCCCTGACGCGCGGGGGAGGCATCCGTATCAGCCGCGTGGCAGGCTACTTCGTCCGTTGCCGGTCAGGGAACAACAGGCTAAACAGCACCCCGGCCGCCAGCGCAATGGCAAATGTCGTAAACCGCGAGCTAACGATGGCCTCAAGCGGAGAAGAAATCCAAATGACCGTGCTGACAAAACCGGCCACAATCGTTGCGATGACGCCGACGCCGGAATACCGCTTCCAGAAGAAAGAGAGCAAAATCGCCGGCGACAACGTGCAGCCGATCCCTGCCCATGCCCAACTGACAATGAAATACACAAGCGACTCAGATGTCATCGCCAGCACCAAGCCAAGCAGCCCGGCGATGACCACCACCGCGCGGGAAAGCGCGACAAGCTGCCTTTCCGACAGGCGGAGGCGCAGCGAGCGGCGGACAATATCTTCGCTGATGGAGCTCGTGATCACCAGCAGCTGCGAATCGGCCGTTGTCACGATGGCGGCCAAAATACCCGACAAAAGCACTCCCGCGAGCCACGGCGGCAATAAATCGAGCGCCATGTGCGGCAACACCGTTTCAACATCGGCGAAAGATTGATTTTGATAAAGCGCGACCGCCGCCAGACCAATCAAAAAGGCGCCGCCATACGCCAACAGCGTCCAGATGATGGCGACCGTCTTCGCCGTTTTCGCTTCGCGGGCGTCTTTTAACGCCATGAAGCGGACGCTTAGTTGCGGCTGGCCGCCAAGGTA
This sequence comes from Geobacillus sp. PK12, assembly GCF_004123125.1. NCBI lineage: Bacteria > Bacillati > Bacillota > Bacilli > Caryophanales > Anoxybacillaceae > Geobacillus > Geobacillus sp. PK12. Next base: position 5,965 of record NZ_SDKL01000027.1, on the reverse strand, counting down.
GCCGAAAAACCAGGCGAAATTGTTAAACAACAATAGCCCAAGCGCAACACCGGTCACTCCCCCCGTCCATGAGTCGAGGCCCGGTTTCGCGTGATGGAGCGCTTCACTGATCGACAACCCGCCGCTATAAATTTCCACGAGCGCCACAATGGGCAAAATGACGAGCGTGGCCAACATGAGCACACTTTGAATCATATCCGTCCAGACGACGCTGACAAATCCACCGGTGTACGACAAAATGATGACAATCGCCACACTGATGACCATCCCAAGCTTCGGGTCGATATGAAACACCGCAAACAGCGTCTTGCCCGCTCCCGCAATTTGCGCGCTGAAGTAAAACATCATAAAACTGAAAATAAGGACCGTCGAAAGCCACAAAATCGTCCGCCCGTGAGCGCCGAACCGCTTGGCCAAATAGCCCGGCAAGGTCAGCGCTCCGTACCGCTCCGCCTCTTGGCGGAAACGATCGGCTAAAAAGAGCCAGGCGCACACAATGCCGATGACAATACCGACAGCCACCCAAATGGCAGAAAGGCCGCTCGCAAACACGAATCCGGTGTAGCCAAGCAGCAGCCATGCCGATTCGCCTGTCGCCCGCTCGGAAAACGCGAGCGCCCAACCGGGAAGTTTTTTTCCACCAAGCAAAAAGTCGGAATGGCTCATCTCCTTTTTCCCATACCAATAGCCAAGCGCCGCCATCACAAGACAATACAGCACGAGTTCCGCCAAGATGATGCCATTCATCGCTGTTCCTCCCTGTTTGGTATGGTTTTGCACAGGCGCACACCTGATCTGTCAGTCCGTCCCTCTCTTTTTGCTCCGCCATCCCACCCCCTTTTCATAAAAATGGCACTATCATCAGGCTGCGACGATAGTGCCGGTGACAACGACAGTTGGTGGTCTTCACCATGGAACCTTCTTTACTCTTTACATATGTGTCAACCCATCCTATTATTCCAATATGAGGCGCGTCCTACATCGGAACGTTTCGCTCTCGTCCGGACAGCATCCACATGTAAAGCTCCCTAAGTTGCGAGGCGGTGGGAATTATAATAAAGTGGAGATGAGTCAGTCCAAAAAAGGAGTGAGGAAGATGAACCGTTGGGAGAAGGAATTGGACAAATACGCCGAACTGGCGGTGAAAGTCGGGGTGAACATTCAGCCCGGGCAGACGCTGTTCGTCAACGCCCCGCTCGAGGCGGCGCCGCTCGTCCGCAAAATCGCCAAAACGGCGTACGAAACCGGGGCAAAGCATGTGTATGTCGAGTGGAACGACGAGGCGCTTACATACATTAAATTTCACCACGCCCCAGAGGAAGCGTTTTCCGAATATCCGATGTGGCGGGCAAGAGCGATGGAAGAACTCGCCGAACAAGGCGCTGCCTTTTTATCCATTTACGCCCCGAATCCGGACTTGTTAAAAGACGTCGATCCAAAGCGGATCGCGACCGCCAATAAAACAGCGGCGCAAGCGCTCGCCAACTATCGGAGCGCCATTATGGCCGACCGGAACTGCTGGTCGCTCATTTCCGTCCCCACACCGGCGTGGGCGCAAAAAGTATTTGGCGATCTGCGCGATGAAGAAGCCATCGACAAATTATGGGAAGCGATTTTCCGCATCACCCGCATCGATCATGACGATCCGATCGCTGCCTGGCGCGAACATAACGACCGGCTCGCCCGCATCGTCGATTACTTAAACAACAAGCAATACAAACAACTCGTTTACGAAGCGCCCGGCACCAATCTCACAGTCGAGCTCGTCGACGGGCACGTCTGGCACGGCGGCGCGGCGACGAGTCAAAGCGGCGTGCGCTTCAATCCCAACATCCCGACCGAAGAAGTGTTTACCATGCCGCATAAAGACGGCGTCAACGGCACGGTGCGCAACACGAAGCCGCTCAATTACAACGGCAACGTGATCGATGGGTTTACGCTCACGTTCAAAGACGGTCAAGTCGTCGACTTCAGCGCCGAACAAGGATATGAGACGCTTAAGCACTTGCTTGACACCGATGACGGCGCGCGCCGCCTCGGGGAAGTCGCCCTCGTGCCGCACCAATCGCCGGTGTCGCTGTCCAATCTCATTTTTTACAACACGCTGTTTGATGAAAACGCCGCTTGCCATTTGGCGCTCGGCAAGGCGTATCCGACCAATATCAAGAGCGGCGCTTCATTGTCCAAAGACGAACTCGACCGCCGCGGCGTCAACGACAGCCTCGTCCACGTCGACTTTATGATCGGCTCAGCTGATCTGAACATTGACGGCGTGACGAAAGACGGGAAGCGCGAGCCGATTTTCCGCAGCGGCAACTGGGCATTCGAACTGGCGTAATCGGTTTCACCAGCTCTAAACAATAAGGCTGCGCCAAACGAGCGGCCAGACCCGACCGTTGGCGCAGCCTTATTCCGTTCAAGCACGGTTTTGCACGGAACCATTAGACCGAACTGATTGGTTTGTTTTCGTCCTGCAGCAATTGCACAGCGGCAGATGCCGCCTGCGCCAGCTGCTCGCATTGCCGCAAACGAATGCCAAAGAGCACGAGCGGGTCGCGGTACGCCTCAGGGTTTTTGCGCATATGTTTGAGCTCGCCTTCCTGGGCAGCGATCTCCAGCTCCAGCCGTTTCAACGTTTCATCGAGCGCCGTCAATGGCGCATGGAAAAATTGAGTGACATCACGCTCAAGCGATTTGGCAAACCATTCAAACGGCAGCAGCAACTGCTGGATGATCGCCTCCACCGCCTCAGCGTAATCTTGCGTCTGAATCAACTGCTTATACTTTTGCGCCAGCATCGCCTTGTTTTGCGCAAAGGCACCGAGCAGTTTGCCCGCCCCTTTCAACAGCAGCTGGCTTGGCGTTCTCCGCAAGAAAACGTTCACCTTGCCCACTTGCACCCCGTTGATCAACCGATCCGTATCGCGCCGCCAATCGGCGAGAATGCGAAAATCGCATTCGAGCTTGAGCCGTTCCTGGCCGAACATGGCGTTAAACCCTTCGCCCATTTCATGCAAAAACACCTGGCATTCGTTGAATTCGTCTTCCGTCGCTGCAATCCACTGTTCCATGGCGCGGCGCAGCTTTGGCAGCGCCTCTTCATCAAGGTAAGCGCGAAGCCGTTCGTTCGCTTTGTCGTTCAATTCAAGATGCAAGCGGGAAAAATCGCTTTCTTCGCTCACAAGATCCGCCATGCTGCGCAACAGATCGGGAATCGCCGTCAACAGCTCGCCCCGCATTTCCGCCAAGACGGTGTGGAACGACTTTGCCGTTTTGGCCGTTTTCTCCTCTTGCAGGTCGCCAAGCTGATGAATGGCGCCGCTCAGTTTGGCCGCCATTTCTTTTTTCCATACGACCAGCTCCGCCAGTCGGCTTTCCGCCTCGGCCCGCTGCCGGAACAAATGAGCGATGAACTGGCGGATCGTCGTTAAAATCGCTTCCTCGCGGCGGACAGGGGACACGCATCGGCGCATCTCCTCAAGCCAGCCGACGAGGGCTTGCTGCTGCTTGCGGCTTGGCGCATGCGGCGAATAGACCATGACATTGGCTTCCGGAACGATCGTACGAACGTGCGCTTCCACTTCCTCAACGATTCTCGCCGTCTCCTCTTCATCCACCATCCCGTCGCCCGGAGGAAGCAAAACGCACATCGGCGCAGACGGCGCCCGCTCGCGAAGTTGCAGCATCAACTGTTCATCGGCGCTAGAAAACGGATCCTCGCCGTTGAGAAGAAAAAGAATGCTGTCAGCAAGCGAAAACGACACAAGCGCTTCATGGTCGGATGAAGCGCGCCCGCCGAGCGGGCCGATATCCAACAAGACAATCCCTTGCGGCACGAGTGAAAACGGCGCCGTGCATTCAATGACAGCGTCATCGGAGAATCGGCTTCCGCGGCCGCCCGTTGCTTGTTGAAATTCGTCAATGCTCGAGAAAACGGTAAACTGATCATCGCTGATTTTCGCCACTTCCAGCTCCCCGCCGTTTCTCCATGCCAGCACCGGCGCAGATGGCGCCGCCAACGCTGCCTCGCCGACCAACGTCCGCAAAAACGCCAGCCGCTCATGGCGCGACGCCCCAGCGACCAAAACGAAATGCGTCCGCGAATCGGACAGTTGCCGCACGAACCAGCGGAAGCGGAAATGCGAGCCCGCCCGCTGCTCTTCCGCCCAATCGGCAATTTCTTCAAATAGCGACACACCCGCTTCCCCAGCTTGCCGTTTCGCATGGACGAGCCGCTTAGCGGCGTCGTTGACCATCTCTTCTTCAAACGCCTCAGGAAATTTCTCGCTCCACGCCAACAAGGCAGCCGCGGCCACCGCTGTCTCCGGACCGTCGGCTAAACTCACCCAGCTTTTGACAAGCGGTGGCACCACTTCCACCAACTCTTTCAATCGGTACGGCCCTTTCATCAATCCTGCATAGGCTTCCCCTAAAAGGCCGGGAATTCGCTTCCAGTCGTAGTCGCGGCCGATCGACAACTCATCATAGAGGCGGTTCCACTCTGCGAGCCACGAAAAATAGAGGTCACCATCCCGATAACCGTTCCATAGCGCCTGCACAAGCCGTTCAAACTTCACCCGATCCGTTTCGTACAACAGCGCCAGGCAGCGTGAAAACCGCGCAGGCGCCATCACTCTCGCATGTCCTTGTTCCACATAACCGGTCAAGATGTCCGCCCAGCGGCGCGCCGACGTCCGCACCGCCTCTCCTAAAGCAAGCTCGAGGGCGCTTTCCCAATCACCTTGCTCCTCGAAAAAGGCGCGCGCCCATTCGGTCATGTTCGGATAATCCGGATACAACGTCACGCCGCGCTTAATCATATCATCCGCTTTCGCGTTTTCCCCCAACTCACGGTAGAGCGAAAACAGGCGCAAAATGATTTCCGCATGCAACGTTTCGCTTTCCGTCTCAATCGAACGGTACAGCTCCTCGGCCAGCTCGAGCCGTCCAAGCTCATAGTAGCTGTCGGCGATATTTTTTTGCGCCCACGGGCGCAAATCGTCGTGATGGACTTGTTCCCATTTAAAAATGGCCGCTTCATAGTCGCGGCGGTGGAAATACACTTCCCCTTGGGCAAAGCGAATCGACGACAAATCCGCGCCATCCCGATGCGCCGTGAAAAACATATCGCCAAGCGCGCTGACAACGTCGCGTTCCCCCGCCTCGACGAGCGTCTCGTAAAATGTTTTATGAACAAGTTGCTGTTCAAACCCCATGTCGATCACCTGACTCGTATATTTGCCATGCATGTTCATTGTATGGCACGTTTTCGAATTTTATTTCTATCCTATACATTTTAACAAACTTTCGCCGAAAGGAACGTTTCAATTTGTTTTCATTTGCGAGACAAAACACAGCTGTTCCATTAACGAGAAAATGCTTCTGCGATCGCAGTAAGCGTGCGATGCCAAAAGAGAGAAAGGTCGGCAAGCCCGGCCCAGACAAATAGAGGTTCTATTGCGTACGGAAGAAAAAAATCTCCCATCACAATTCAGCTAAACCGCGATAGGAGATTGATTTCCGTGCGATTTCGCCGTATATGTTTAATCAAAAAACGAAAGTCTCCTATCACAGCGCCCTCTGATCCGGCGCTCGCAATAGGAGACTTTTTTTCACGCTACTTCGTGCGTTCCTTCCGTATGTAAATGGCGTCCCAGGAGAGACTCGAACTCCCGACCGACGGCTTAGGGCCGATGCCCCTTCCTCTACAAGCTTACTCGAAGAAGATGGATGCGTCGGGGCAACTCGGAGCCATTTCGAAGATGACTTTGCTCGTTGCTCTATCCTACTGAGCTGCTGGGACATCATCGACAGAACACGCCAATATTCCCACTGTCGGCTCTTATAACCAAATAAAAAATTCCCCTCTCGCACATGGAATCAATCTTCTTCCCTGGCGATCGGAGAACTTCGTTCCAGCGCCTTTTGCGCGTTCTTTTCGTATGGAAATGGCGTCCCAGGAGAG